>DATIRX010000527.1:0-10100 GCA_035469225.1 Bryobacteraceae bacterium | reverse complement strand
CTGATTGAAGGTGTCCTCCACCAGCGGCGCAATGCCGATATCCAGCCCGAGCTCGCAGACTTTTTCCGAGTGCCGCCCGAACTCAACCATGGGGTGGAATTCGTAGCGGATGCCCCGCAGCTCAGCCAGGAATCGCTTGATGGACTTGCCGGGCGGAGAATTGGATAACGCTTTGCCGTACCTGTCGACCAAACGCGCGTAAAACGCTTCTATGCTGGGGTCGTCGCAAATTCCCTGCAGTACGAAGGTGAAGGGATGCCGCTTTTGCAGATCACGAATGGCGGGAAGAGCAACCGCAAGATCATGGAAGTGCGTGGCGCTTCCGGTCCAGCCGATGCGAACACCGGTGTGGCGCGGCCGGACCGTCCACTCCTCGGGATCGGCACTGTTGGGAAGGATCACGACGTTAGGATTTCTTTCGCGGAGATCAGCCGCGAGAACGGCGGTTGTGGTGGTCACGACGTCCGCGTTTTCGATCAGAAAATCATACAGGTCCAGCCGGTCCTGCAATCCGCGGTAGTTTAAGTTTTCCCGCGGCACCAGATCCAGCGCGTCATCCGTATCGAACACCACGCGAATCGCACGCTGCTTGCACCATTTCACCAGCTTAACCGCGTCGGGATAGTGGGCACGAAAGATCACCAGCACGTCGGGGGATTCGTATGCCTGGAAATCATCCGTAAAGACCTGGACGTTGTGGCCCCGACGGCGCAGGTACTTGGCGGGAATCGCGCCGCGCCATTTGTAGCAGCCGCTTTCGGTCTCTGTCAGGAAGAAAATATTCATGCGATCTCCGCCGATTTGTTTCCCCTTCAACTATCGGCGGATTCAGGCGGAGACCTTAGGCCGGCTGGTCATGAGGCGCTTTTCTCGAGCAGCATGTTACCTTCACGTTGCAGCAAGGATTCCTGCTATCATGCGAAGCCAGCATGAGTGACGAGAAGCAGGTCTACCTGGCGCAGCATCCCGAGCACGGATTCGCGTCCGAGCTGCCCTACAACACCGGCATCATGGTGGTCGGAAATCCCGCGCCGTCGGACCAGGAACGGACCATCGTCATTACCGGCACGCCGCGCGGCGGCACGACGATGGTGGCGGAATGCCTGGGGACACTCGGGCTTCCCCTGGGCGTGACCGTTCCCGCCACCGATCCGCGCTTCTTCAACCTGGAGGATTCGGAATTCCATGCGCTGCTTGGCCGCGAGTCCCCCGGTGAGATCGATCTCGAAAGACTGCGCGCGCTGGCCCAGCGCCGGAACCTGGAACATCGCGTGTGGGGATTCAAGCTGCCCATGGCCCTAAACTCGCTGCCGATTCTCGAACGGGAGCTTCGCGGTGCCCGATTCATTCTAATTTTTCGCGACCCCATCGCCGTATCGTCGCGGGAAGTGGTCGCGGTGGGCATCGAAGCGGTGGACGCCATGCGCCGAACCCTTATCTGGCAGGAGCGCATGATCGACTTCGTCGAATCCGCCAGAGCCGCCTGTATGTTGATCTCCTACGAAAAGGCGCTCCAGTTTCCGCAGATCACCGCAGGAATGCTCGCGAGCTGGTGTGGCCTGGAGGCTTCCGAGGAGCGGCTCGGCCAGGCCGCCGCCACCATTGAAGCGAATCGGGCCTTCTACCTGCGCGCCGTGCGCACCATCCGCGATCAGCAAGACTCTGAAGCGGCGGGCAGCGGCGATTGATCGCCGGACCATCTTGAAGTTCCCGCCAGCCGTCAAAACCAGTCGAACTTCTTGAGCACGAGCAGCAGTCCCGCCGTCGTCAACACCATCAGGCCCGCGGCAATCACGGTTGCGTGCGGAGACTCGATCCACGGGAGATCTTTCGTGTTCATGCCGTAGAAACCTGAGATAACGATTGCCGGGAGAGCAATCGTCCCCAGCACCGTCAGCACCTTCATCACCTGGTTGGTTCGATTCGCGACGCTGGAAAGGTAGATGTCCATAGCGCCCGCCAGCAGATCGCGGTGCATTTCCACCATTTCCACCTCGCGAGCCACATGATCGTACACGTCCCGCAGAAATGGCCAAAGATCACGGTTGATCAACTCTGCCTCCAGCCGCTGAAGGTGACCGGCGACGTCGCGCATGTTGGTGAGCACGCGCCGCAGTTCGATCAACCCTCGTTTGAGAGCGAAAATCCGCTGTAGCGTTTCCGGGGAGGGCTTCTCCAAAACCCGCTCCTCGATGGCGTCGATGGCGTCGTTGAACCAGTCCGTCACGGGCGTGTAGGCGTCCACCGTGGCATCCATGGCTCTGTAAAAAAGCTGGTCCGGGCGCAGCCGGTTGGCGGATGCGTGAAGCTGGTCCAGGTTCGTCCGAAGGCTGGGGCATTCGCCTTCTTCCACCGTGATCAGGTAATCGCGACCGAGGAATACGTCAAAGTCAGTCACTTCCAGCTCGCCCGCGTTGTTTATGTGCACTGGTTTTAGCACAACAAAAATGTAATCTTCACCTTCTTCCACCTTCGCCCGCTGATTCCGATGGCGGCAATCCTCGATGTGCAGAGGGTGTAAATGATAGCGTTCCGCTAAGGCGTCTAACTCCGGGTCGTTGCCGTTACGCAGGTCGTGCCAGATCACAATTCATTATTGCGTTAAGCCGCCGGGGCCGCCCAAAGGGGTGTATACTGCAGTCGCGTGAGGAGGATCTTACGATGACCAGGCGATTGCTGGTGTTGATGCTGGGTGTTGCGTCGTGTATCTGGGCCGCGGATGCCAGTGTGGGCACCTGGAAGCTCAACGTCGCGAAATCGACATTCAGGCCTGGACCCCCGCCGGCGGCCGAGACGCGAATATACCAGGCACAGCCCAAGGGAGTAAAGACTACGGTGACGACCACCTGGGCCGACAGGAAAACCACCAGCGTTGAATACCCGGCCAACTATGACGGGAAAGATTACCCCGTCGAGGGATCTCGGGATGTAGACGCGGTAGCGCTCACGCGCATGGACGACTTCACCTCCGCGGCCACTCTGAAGCACGCGGGTAAGGAAATAGGTGTGGCGCGCCGGGTGGTCTCACCGGACCGGAAGACCATGACCATCACCTATAAAGGCATCAACACCAGAGGAGATCGAGTGGACAACGTGGCGGTGTACGACAGGCAATAGCTCAGGTACAGCCGTGCGCGGCGGTGTGTTCCTTCAAGAGCTTCCAGGCGCCTTCAAATGCGAGTCTGGCATGCTCCGCGCGTTGGTAGGCCACGTCTAAAGGGGTGCCATCTCTCCGGCTTAACTGTGCCACGGTCTCACAGTAAACCTCCAGGTCGGAATGCATCCTGGACATGAGGATGGTCAAGGCTCCACAGGGTTCGGTCGGACGCATCCGCTAACAGTGTAGCGAATTATGGCTTATACGCCCAGCGCGAGACGCAGTGAGGAGTCGCCGGGATGCTCCAGCTCAAACGCCCGCAAGGCCACCTGCAGAGGCGACGTTCGGGGGGTGGCCAGCCAGAGTGCCGGCATAGGCAAATCGTTTTTGTCGATTTCCCTCCAGGGGTCGCCGTCCAATGTGCGCTGGTCGATGTACGCTACGTTTTCGCTGATGCGAACACGGAGATCCCGCGATTCGAATGACTGGTTATCCATGCTGATTGGTCCGATGCTTTCTTAAGAACCGGAACTAACCGGCGTTCTCATTCGGGGAATGCCGCAGGCGCCACTCTTTTGCGGCGTCCCGGGCTGCGCTCAGGGCTCCACTCAAATCGTTTTCACTGAGGAGGATGCCGACCTCCTGTATCGCGAAAAGTGTTTGCTGTGCCCGTTGCTTGCTTACAGCATCGTCACCGGACCCGATGATTCCTTGCAGTCGTTTGGAAATGTCCGTGACAATCGATCCTGCCTGCGTCGCATTGCCTCGATGAATATGTACAGTCAGGTCCCGGAGGCCTTCGATCATGTCTGAAGAGTTTTCCAGCTTAGGTTTACCTTTCTGCTGAACAGCGCCGGCCGGTGAATTCATGCCGTGAATCCCGATTTTAGTCTGTAGGATTGGTTATGCATGTCAGGAGGCCTGTTCTACCTGGAAGGAAGAGGAACGTCCTGGGTTACGGTGGCGACGAGGCTCTCGGATCGAGGTAATCCTAGTATGACAGGTATTCTTCCTGCACGCAATGTTCCACGTGATAATTGCGCGGCTCTAGCGATCCTGAGTCGCGTGTGCCATGGTGTATTGCTCCACCGAGCAGCGGGTGATTTCGAGGTCAATCAGATTTGCGCGGCGCCGGCACTCGGCAGACTCTTCGTGGCCCAGCTTGCGGCTGGCAAGGTAATCCGCCAGGGTGATGTCGTTAGACAGCCGGCTGTTTACCAGAACATTTGCTTTGCGACGAAGTTCCTTGCTCCAGGCTCGATTCTCGGCCTGCTTCTGGAGGACTTCCTCCAAGCTGGAAGCTGAGTAGTTTTCCGACCATGGGGGCATGACTTCTTCCATCGTCAGAAGACGCGGGAAGAAATAGGCCAGGCAGGATGGGCCCGGCCTATGCCGCCCAATAGCTTAGATAACCGGAGGCTTAGTCTTTACGGTGTCGGACACAACCTCGGTGGCCAGAGCCGGCAGCAAAGCCAGCTTGTCGCGCAGTTCGCGAACTCTCCGGCGACGTTCAATACTCTGTTTACGAAGTCGGTGAAAGCGGGCCTTATCACCGTGTTGCTTTGACATGTTGCCTCCAGTTTTTCGGAATGAGCGTAGGCTGACCTGACTAGGCCAGATTTACTTGCTCGGCCTGCAGACCCTTGGGTCCGCTCTTCACCACGAAGGTGACTTTGCAGCCCTCGTCCAGCGTTTTGTAGCCGGATGCTTCAATACCGGAAAAATGCACGAAGACATCTTCGCCACTCTCGCGGGCCAAAAATCCATACCCCTTGGCGGCGTTAAACCACTTCACAGTTCCTGTTTCTTTCATAATTACCCTTTTCTAGCGATGTGAAGTCCTGACGGCGATTGAGGGAGGGCGGAAAGGCCCTAATTGGAAGGTTCAAACGATGTACTGGATTTCAATAGCTGTCTAAATATAACACAGATCGCTTCTTGGCGCAATCCGGATCTTCGGCAGAGCACAGTCGCTTTACTTGTTAGGGTAAATCTGGACAGGCCCAGCGGGTCCTGGAGGGGTTTGACAAGCGATCGAAATTAACCGACAATAGTTAATGTCTGAGTGCTTCAGCCCACTCGCGAATCGCCTGAACTAAGTCAGGCGGCTCGATTCCGGAAATCTTAGACTGTTCCCGATAACCGAGGAGGTTGCGATGCTCGATCCTGACCAGAAGTCTACCGGAACCGGCATGCCCTCCATGATGCGTGAGCCGGAAGGGGCTGAATAATCCAATGACAGCCGTTACCGTGAAACTCAGCGCGATCGAATTGCGTCTGCTGACCGGGCTCGCGTCGGATCAGCTTTTCCGCCGGGAGTTTATCGATCCCAAGATGCCGGGCTACAAGGCGGATCCTGAAGAGTTGAAAATCGGCAAGAAACTGGTCGAACGCTTGCGGGGAATGACGGACCGCGCCAAGGTGGTGCCTCTGCGAACGAATGGAGCAACGTTTTGAGAAGACCAGATGCCATTTAGCCAGCTGATTCCGCGGAGGCTGCTGCCGGCGGCCGTGAAAACGTACGCTCCCAGTGCATCGGGAGTGTATGGAATCTCCAATGCCCGGGAATGGATCTACATCGGCGAAACAGACGATATCCAAGGCGCCCTGCTGGGCCATTTGGAGCAATCCGCTACGCCCATGATGAAGTGTCAACCCACGGGATTTGTCTTTGAGCTTTGCGATCGGGCCAGCCGGTGGGCCAGGCTGGACCGTCTGGTCTCAGAATACACGCCTTGCTGTAACCAGGGCTTGATGCCCGGGAAGGTTTAAGAATGGCTATGCAATACGTTCTAACCGGATTTACGCAGGATTTGGGATGCCGCGTGTTCGGATTTGCCCGGATCGAAGAAGACCGGACGCGAACTGAGTTCACGGTCAGGGCCGATCTCGCTCTGAGCCGGCGATACCTGATCCCGATGCAGGAGCTGCCGCTGTTGTGCCGAAACTTCCTGGCGCGCCGCGAGGATCTCGGACAGATCCGCGCCGTGATCTTTAGCGAAGACGAAATGCGCCTCTACGCCAGCAATTGCGCAACGGCCAAGCAGGCGGCTGCCAACAAGCGAAAACCCGCGCACCGCCCGGCGAGCGGAAATCTGGGAGCGGCCTGGCGAGGACACACTCGTCAGGATCCGGCGCACGCGCCGGCGGCAGCGCAAATTTCGCCCGGCCCGAACGATACGGAAGACATTGCCGCCGCAGCCGGGGCGGACACCGGCCGCGGTTCGATGCGCAATGATGGACGAGGTTAACCCATGAGAGTAGATGACACGCCGGAACAAGTGTGGCGCGCGCAGGCGCAAAAGGAGAAGCTCCGGCAGGATTCCGCTTCCCTCCGAGTAAAGATGATCGGCGGGATACTGTGCGTCCTTCTGGCCGCCGGCGCCGCCGTGTATCTGGATCTCAAGTAAGCAAGAACTGAGTGCATGTGAACAAATCCTCAACGCGCTGCCCGCATTGCAAGTCCGCCGAGTTTCGAAGCGTGGGCGTTCGAAACGGCCTGGAAGAAGCTTTGCATTGGCTTCTCCTGCCCTTCCGGTGCGGTCTCTGCGGCCGCCACTTCTTTTTGTTCCGGTGGCGAGTTCCCCTGGACGAGCCCGCCTGAGAAGGACGGGATCATTCCATTCGGAGCGCTTCGGTCGGATCCACGCGAATGGCGCGCCGCGCCGGGACAAAGGACGCCACCAGGGCGACGGCAACCAGCAGAGCCGATACTCCGGTGAAGGTCGCCGGATCGGTCGGCTCGATGCCCCACAATTGTGAGGCGATCATTCGGGAGAGCGCGACCGATCCCGCCAACCCCAGCAGCATACCGATCGAGATCAGGATGATCGCGCGGCGGCCGATGGCTGCCAGAACTTTGGTCGAGCTCGCACCCAAGGCCATGCGGATACCGATTTCCCGCGTTCGCTGCGCCACCGAATACGCCATTACCCCATAGATCCCGAGGGCCGCGAGGAGTGTGGCCACAAACGCGAACACGCCGAGCACCGTGGCAAGCATGCGTTTATCCCGCATCCCGCCTCCCCAATACTGTTCCATGGTCTGGATTCTGGTGATCGCGTGATCTGGATCCACGTCCGCTACGGCGCGCCGCGCTTCCGGCACCAGGCTCAGAGGGTCGCCCGAGGTACGGAGCACAAACGTCATCTGGCCAAACATATTCGCGAACGGGCCGCGATAAGCCGGAGACTGCTGCAGATAGGAAGTATAGATGGCCGGCAGTGGATCGGTTCGGTCGCGCCGGGTCGGAATGTCCCGCACCACGCCGATGATTTCGCGAGGCCGCTCTCCGGAGACCACGCCGAGGGTCAAATATTTTCCAACGGGATCCTCGCCGGGGAAAAACCGGCGCGCCATGGCCTCATTGATGATGGCGACCCAAGGAGCAGACGCGGTATCGGAGTCATTCAAGTCCCGTCCCCTCACCAGGCGGGCTTTCATCGTGGCGAAGAAATTGGGAGTGATCAGAAAATAGACTGCCCGGAGCGAGTTCTGGTCCGCGGCGTTTTCCGCCGCGGGCCTGTCCTCGATGCTGAAGCTCATGATGTTCTGCACCAGGCTGTTCACGGGAGGAAGGGAGATGCCCGCGACGGACTGCGGGCCCCACATGGTTCGGAGCTGCTCATAGACGCGCTGGATGGCCGGCGTCGGTGACGGATCGATGGCAGAGTAGGGCGCTCCTTGAAAGACTCCCATGTTCCGCACGTACTGCTGCTGGGGAATACGATATTCGAATGTAAGCAGGTCCGAGGGATCGAAGTTGAGGTCGAATCCGGCCAGGCGAACGAAGCTGTTTATCAGGAGTCCGGATCCAATCAGCAGCACCAATGCCGATGCAATCTGCAGCGTGACAAGAGCGGATTGCAGCCGATTGCGACGGAAAGGCGATCCGGCACTTCTGGTCGATTCCTTAAGAAGCCCCGCGAGATCCAGCTGAAAGCAGGCGATGGCCGGACCGATGCCGAAGATCAAGCCGGTTGCCACCGAAAGCACGCCCAGCAAGCCGAGGAGTGGAAGATCCACGGCAACCTCGGCAATCCGCTGGCTGGCCAGCGGCGGGTTCATTTGAAGGAGCGCCCTCAGGGCGCCCCACGCGACGAAGGTTCCCAGCGCTCCACCGATCAGGGACAGCAGGACGCTCTCGGTCAACATCTGGCGCACTACCCGGCCGCGCCCGGCGCCCAGGGCCATTCGCATGATGATTTCCGGCCGGCGGGCGGCCCCGCGGGCCAGCAACAGGCCCGCGATATTCGCGCACGCGATCAGGAGGACCAGCGCAACCGCGCCTTCCAGCGTCGCCAGCGGCCGTTTCATCCAGCCGTACCAGACGTCGCGCAGGGTTTGGACACGAACCCGCCAACCCTTGTGGCGGTCGGGAAAATCACGCGCCAGCTGAGCGCCGATCCCATCCATCTCCGCTTGAGCCTGCTGCAGACTCACGCCGGGCTTCAGGCGCGCCACCACTTCAAAGAAGCGTGCCGATCCCTGCAACTGGAAGTGATTTATCCCCAGCGGAACCCAGTACTCGGTTTCCTCCAACGGGTAGTGGAAGTCCGGAGGCATCACTCCGATGATGGTCAGGTCGGCGCCGCTCAAGCGCACTTGTTTTCCGAGAACACCAGGATCGCCCCCGAAACGCCGCTGCCAGAGCCGATGGCTGAGGACCATGACCGCAGCGGGATGGTCGATCTCAGCCTCCGCCTCGGTGAACGTGCGTCCCAGCATCGGCGGAACGCCGAGGACCGCAAAGAGCGATGGGGCGAATCCGTGGCCCTCGATTCGTTCCGCGGGGCGGCCATCTTCTTCGGCTCCAAAATCCCGGGAATGGTCGGCGATGGAGGCCCCCATGGATTCAAAGCTGCGGCTCTGCTGCTTCCAGGCAATGTAATCGGGAATAGATGCGCTATTGCTCAGCGCCGGATTCCACTCCGGATAGGTACGCACCACAACCAGCCGGTCGCCGCCGGGGAAAGGAATCCTGGCCAGCAGCGTGGCTCGTATCGCGCCCAGGATAGCGGAATTGACGCCGATCCCCAGTGCGAGCGACAGCACGACGATGGACGTGAACCCCGGACTCTGCCGCAGCATCCGCAGGCCATAGCTCAAGTCCTGCCATAGATCGTGGAGCCAGCCCACCCGGCGCTGGTCGCGGCACTGTTCTTCCAGCAGCGAAAGGTTGCCCAACGCCAGCCGCGCCGCTCGCCGGGCCGCCGCCGGAGGCATGCCCGCGGCGACATTCTCCCGGACCAGTTGCTCGAAGTGAAATGCCAGCTCCCGGTTGAGCTCGGCATCCAGATGGTCTTTGTCTGAGAGAGACCGGAGCCGCTGGCCCGAAATCCGGATTAGGCGCGCAAGCGTCATCGAACGTAATGCCCAGTTTACTCGTGCCGCGGGGCCGCCAGGGGCTCCGCTCCCAGCTCGTCAAGCCTTCTTGAGAACCAGTCCTACCGCGGAGGAAAGCCGGTTCCAGCTATCCAATTCCCGCTCCAGTTGCTGTTTTCCTTCGCGCGTGAGTGAGTAGAACTTCGCGCTGCGGCCGAGATCCGTGTCTTTCCACTCGGCTGCGATCCAGCCTTGCTGCTCCAGCCGGTGGAGGGCCGGATAAAGCGAGCCCTGCTGCACCGATAGGACCTCTCCGGAAAGCTGCTGGATGCGCTTTGAAATCCCCCAGCCATGCATGGCTTCCCGCACCAGTGTCTTGAGAATGAGCAGATCGAGAGTTCCCTGCAGCAGATCGGATGGTTTAGGCATGTGCGATACCGTCTTGAAATCCTCTTGACATAGAAGCCTAGAATATCGACAATTGTACCTAGATCATCTACACTAGTCAACTCAGGAGACCGGGATGAAAAAACCAATCGCGATCCTGATCGCGGCAGCAGCGTTGGCTACGGGGGCGGATAAAGTCACGTTCAGCGAAAACGTCGCCCCGATTGTCTATGAGAACTGCGTCACCTGCCACCGGCCGGGCGAGGCGGCTCCCTTTTCGCTCATCTCGTAT
>DATIRX010000526.1:0-3181 GCA_035469225.1 Bryobacteraceae bacterium | reverse complement strand
CGGACAAATGTCTTTTACGTTGACATCTTCCTTGGTCATCTTCTCGGGGTTCAGGACAGGTCTTCCGGTTTTCAGGTCGATCGAACTCGCCCAGTTGGTGGTGGAATCGAACTTGTTTGCCCGCAGAAGCTTGCCGTTGCGCCGGTCGAGCACATAGGCGAACCCGTTGCGATCGAAGTGGGTGAGCGTCGGAATGGTCTGGCCGTCGACGACGCTATCGGTGAGCACGCTCTCGTTAATCCCGTCGTAATCCCAGGCGTCGTGCGGAGTCATCTGGTAGGCCCAGGCGGCCACGCCAGTATCCGGATTGCGGGCCATGAGGCTCGTCGACCACTTGTTGTCGCCCGCCCGCTGCGAGGGATTCCAGGTACCCGGATTTCCGGTGCCGTAGTAGACCAGGTTCAGCTGCGGATCGTAGGTATACCAGCCCCAGGTAGTGCCGCCGCCCAGCTTCCACTCGTCCTGGTTCCAGGTCTTGAGGCTGGAATCTTTGCCCGCCAGCTGCTGCGTGGCGCCGTCGATAGTCTTGGCCGGATCGAACAGCGTGTCGGAATCGGGACCCACGTTGGTGGCGCGCCAGACCAGTTTTCCGGTCTTCAGATCGAAGGCGCTGAGAAAGCCGCGCACGCCATACTCGCCGCCGGAGATCCCCACGATCACTTTGTCATGGACCACCAGCGGAGCCATGGTCATGGTCTGGCCGAGCTGCGGATCGCCGTTCTGCGCGCTCCATACGACCTTGCCGGTCTTGGCATCGAGCGCATAGACGTGCGTGTCGAGCGTGGTGACCAGAATCTTCCCGTCGGCGTATGCGACGCCCTTATTGACCAGATCGCAGCAGGCCACCGAGGGCGAAAACTTATCCTGCTCCGGCGCGAACTTCCAGGCGATCTGCCCCACGTTGTCCAGATTGATGGCGTAGACGAAGTTGGGGTAGGAGCTTTCGAAGTACATCATGTTGCCGACCACCAGCGGCTGGCCTTCCTGCCCGCGCAGCGTGCCGGTGGACATGGTCCAGGCGACGTGCAGCTTTCCGGCATTGGCGGGGGTGATCTGCTTCAGGGAACTGTGGCGGATCCCGCTGTAGCTTCCCAACGGCAGCACCCATTGATTGGGATCCTGCGCGGCTTTTTCCAATGCTTCGTCGGCGATCATGATCGCCGGAGCCATCACGATGGCGAACATGCCGAGCCATTTCATGCGATTCATATCGAGATCTCCTTAATCAGTCTTGTTCAGACGGCGGCCTGCCGGAGGGAATCAGATCGAGGCTTCTTCCCTTTACGTACTTGTACACGTGAACGACGTCGTCTTCGCTGAGGAACCCGGCCCAGCCGGGCATGCCCTGTTCCTTCCGGCCCTCCATGGCGACGGATAGAAACTGCTGCTGCTTCATCCCGGCGACAGAACGCCGCAGATCGGGACCCAGCTGGCCGCCCGTCGCATCGGTCCCATGGCAGCGATAGCAATACGAGTTGTAGAGCTGATAGCCATGGAAGACGTCCTTGGTCACTTTGGGCGCTTTGCCCTCCACAAACATCGGAAAATCGAGCTGGGCCGTGGTGCCGTCCTTCAAAGTGTGAGCGTAGGTTCTGGCTTGAGACGGACTGGCTGCGGATCCGGTTTGCGACAGGATCCACTTGGCGATATCTGCGCGCTGCGCATCCGGCATGTCGGCATGGGGCGTCATGCCGCCGCCGCCATCGCGAATCTTGGCAGACAGCCTGGCCGCGGCATCGGCCTGGCCGGCATAGCGCCTGGCCATATCGCTGTAGGCGGGACCAACCACTTGATGATCCACGGCGTGACAGGAGGAGCAGTCGCTGGCCTTGATCAGCTTCTCCACATCCTGTGCCGGCGCAGCGGCTGCTGCCGCCAGCAGACATACGAGGCGCGTTCTCAAGTTCATCGGGCCGCGATCGCTCCGCTCTCGGTCAAAATGGCGGTAAGCTCCGTCTGGTGCTTTTCGATCACGTCGTCCAGTCTCTTCTTCAGCGCGTCATTGCCTTCGCGGACGCCCATGGACATAGGGAAGGAATACTGTTCCGGTGCGCCCAGGGATCGGGAATTGGGAACGGTGACGACTTCGAATTCGGGATAGGCGCGCAGAAACGCTCCGATGGCGGGACGCCAGGTGATGAGCACGTCGATCCTTCCGTTCTTCAACGCCGCCAGCATGCTGGCTGGGGATTCGGCGCCTTCGCCCGAAACGTCAAAGGGGACCGCGCTTCCTGGAATCATGCCGCGAATCTTCAGCCCATCTTCCGCGGGAGTATCGTTCTCGAAGCCGATTTTCAGTTGATGGAGCACCTGCGTATCCATCGTGGTGATGTTGTAGTTCTTGTTCTTCGGATAGATGAATACGTAGGAGGAGACATAGTACGGCCGCGTGGTCAGCTCCTCCCGGCTTCCGTAGGGAATGCTCATGACCACGTCGCACTTCCTGGCATCGAGGGTGGTGGAAAGGAATTGCGTAAAGCCGCCGTGGGCGCGGTGGCTGGCCCAGGTATATTCTAATGGCTCCCCCAGCGCCTTGGCGACGGCGCCGGCAATCTTATTCTCAAACCCTTGGCCGGCTCGATCGGAATACGGCAGATAGCTTGGGTCGGCGCAGACCGTGAGGGCCTGGGCCGGGACCAAAAGCAGCGGCAAGATGAAGAAGCCCCCAAGTCTCATAGCCTTTCGAGGCTATTGCTTGGAAGCCTTCAAGTCAAGGGGGCTGGCCGTTTCCTACTGTTTCGGCGTTATTTTCACCACCATGGCGGTGAAGCTCTTGCCCGGCTCGACGATGAACTGGTGCACGGTGTTAGCCGGTATGTAGAGGACGTCGCCGGCCGCGATGGGGTACTTCGTGGCGCCTTCGATCGACTTGCCGCGAATCTCGTCGGTGCCGCTGGGCTTCCCTTCAATAATCTTGCCGCCGACCAGAACGACGCCCTCGCCGGACCGGATCAGCAGCAGATCGGCGAGTTTCTCATGGATCTCGGCCTCGCCGTTTCCGTCGCGGTAAGCGACGAAGGCGGAATCCAGCATGCGCTCGGTTCCCAGGTGGCGTTCGGGATTGAGCTTGCCCTTGGCGTCCTGGTCGAAGCCCTTTTGCTGGCTGGCGCTCCAGAACATCGGTTTAGATGGATCGGCGGCCAGAAGGGCCAGGCAGGTAATGGCGAGAAGAAGAACAGTC
>DATIRX010000525.1:0-7136 GCA_035469225.1 Bryobacteraceae bacterium | reverse complement strand
TCGCGCACCGGAAATCCGCCCAGCACATCGCGCATAGCCCCGCCGGTCAGATACAGGCTCAGGCCGGTAGCGGCCGCGGCTGCCTGCATCTGTCCCACCAGCCGATATTGTTCCCCGGTCAGGTGGCTTTCCAGCATGAACATGTAGTCGCTCATTCTGTCCTCGCCTCTTCTTCGCGCCGCGCCGGGGTAGTCATGCGCGGGGGTGATGCCGGTCGATAACTTCGCGCAGTCTGCGCCGGGCCACGTGCGTATACACCTGCGTGGTAGAGATGTCGGCGTGTCCCAGCATGATCTGAACGCTGCGCAGGTCCGCCCCGCCTTCCACCAGGTGCGTGGCAAAACTATGCCGGACGACGTGAGGCGTCAGCCGGTGAAAAATTCCTACACGATGTCCATGGTTTCGCAGCAGGGTCCAGAAGGTCTGGCGCGTCATGGCGGATCCACGGGCGGTGACGAACAGATACTTGCTGGCGCGGCCCTTCAGCAGGCTGGGCCGGCCGCTAGCCAGGTAGCGGTCCAGCGCCGCTCCGGCAGGCTCTCCAAAGGGAACCATTCTTTGCTTGTTTCCCTTGCCGATCACCTTGAGCACGCCCATCCGCCGCTCCACTGCGTTCAGTTCCAGGCCGCACAGCTCGGAAACACGCAAGCCGGTGGCGTAGAGCAGCTCGAGCATCGCCCGATCCCGTAAATCACGCGGCTTGGAGCTGTCAGGAGATGTGACCAGGCGCTCGATCTCCTCCCGATTGAGGTATTTTGGCAGCGTCGACCACTGCTTGGGAGAAACCAGAAACTCGCCCGGATCTCCCGCGATCTCGCCCTCCCGAGCCAGGAACCTGTAATAGTTTCTAAGAGTTGCCACGTGCCTGGCGATCGAGCGCGGCGAAAACTTCGCGCGATACAAAGTCTCGATGTAATCCGCCAGCTGGTGCGCGTTGATGTCTCGCTCGGGAACCGGGAGTTCTGCGCTAAACCTTTGCAGATCAAGACGGTAGGACGAAATGGTATGGTCCGCCAGACCTTTTTCCACGCGGCAGAAGTTCAGAAATGACTCTGCGGGCGCGGAGAGAGGTTTCGCCTTGGACGCCGACGGCTGCATCGTGCTAATGATACAATACTTGCGAAATTGTTTGGAAGGGCTTCAGCATCAAACAAGAAGGTTTTAGTCGCCCGCTTCGACCGCGCTCCTCTGCAAGGGTTCATCCAGACGCCCGGCGGTCTTCAGGCGGACGGCCTGGAGCTGCTGACCCCGGAGGGAACGTTAATCGCCATTCCCTACTCGGAAACGAAGGCCGTCTGCTTCATCCGGGATTTCGAGAATGCCGAGACCTGGAAGCAGCATCGCTCCTTCGCCGCCCGTCCCAAGAGCCCTGGATTATGGATTCAACTGCGTTTTCGCGACGGCGACACACTGGAAGGTGTCATTCCCAACAACCTGATGCAGATCGAATCGGCCGGATATAGCGTAGTCCCCCCCGATCCGACTTTTCAGAATCAGCGTGTCTTCGTGCCGAAGGAGGCGCTGGAATCGGTTCAGGTATTGGGCGTGATCAACAGCCCCCTGCGCCGGCGCCTGAAAGAAGCCGCCAAGGGAACTCCGGAAGATCGCGACAAACAGCTGGAAATGTTCGACTAGAGGGCGAGGCATGCGCCGCCCCTACACGGCCCTGGCATGCCCGTCCCTTTGCACCTTACACCGAAACCGGCACGCGGAGGGCGAACTCGCCCAGGTTGGTCCAGCGATTCTCAACGGTATTCTGGACCAATGTGACATGATCCACCAGGAAGTCCCGGCGGCCTGCATATTCCTTCCATCGGCGCGTGGCCAGCTCGGCCACCGCGCCCAGTTTGGCGGAATCAATATCCTGGGCCAGAGTCACATGCGGATGATAGTCAAAGCATTCCTTGCACTCAAGGTGCCCTTGATGCAGTATCTGGTGGATTCGCTGGGCTTGTTCCCAGCCTGCGCCGACCGAGAGATGCACCACCCTGGAAGTTTCAAAAACCTGCACCTCGCATAGTTCCACGCGGAAGGGGGACTGATTTCGCAAACCGGCTTCCAGTTCTTTGCGGATCTGTTCTAAGGGGATATCGAGCGGGCGGGGCGGAAGAAAAGTCAGGTGGCTGCGGGCTTTACAGCCCGGCTGCGCTTCCTGGCGAAAGCGCTCGATAAACCCCGCCAGGGGTTCTGGCACATACGTTACCAGGGCGAAGGAATTAATGCTGGGCCCTTCTCCGCAAGACGAATCCATTGCTAATACTCTATTGTAGCGCCGCGGATTGTTCCTGAATCTCGACGGCTGGCTTGGCCTCGGGCAGAACCCACTGGGCGTCTTCAAACCCAACAAACTTAAAGATCCGCATCGACCCGTCTTCGGCCTCCAGCAGGTCGCCGACCTGGAGCGGCGTACCGGAATCCCGCAAGGCGAAAAAGGCGGCGTAGGGCGATGCGGCCTCCACCTGGTCCTGATCGTGATCTAGTGACTGGCCCTCGACTTCCGGCCTGGGCTGGTAGTCGCGCGGTTTCACCAGCGCCGTCCCGCTCACGTGGGGCGCAGAACGGACCTGCTGGCGCAAATGGTCCTTGAGGCGATGGATGCGGTACATGGGCATAGGCTTTTCGGCTATATTATGCCTCAGAACCAATTCAGAAGGAAAATGTTTTTTCGGATACCGCGCGGCGGGCATCCGCGGCGCCCTGTTCCAGCCAGCGCTCGATGTTGCTGCGTTTCCACTGAATGGTGTCGCGGACCGAGCCCAGGCGCTGGCCCGGCCGGATCTCATGCACCTCAATGCCCGCCGGAACCGGAGGATGGTGCCCGGCCACGCCGCGGAAGGCGCGCACGAACTGGTTCAGCCACCAGGAGGGCGATTGCGGTAAGGCCTGAAGGCCCACGATGTGCTTCGCGCCCAGCTCGGCCGCGGCCCACAGCGGCAAGGCGCCCAGCAGGCCGCCATCGGAATACCAGTGCGTCCCGATGCGGACTTGCGGCAGCGCGACCGGCAGCGCGCAGGAGGCTGCCAGGTGCTGCCAGGTGATTTCGGATCCCCGAAAGATTCTGGGCCTCATGCGCGGCAGCTCCGTGGCGGTAATCGCAAATGGAATCCGCGGGGTATATTGCGCCATCATCCTGCGGATGTTCGACGGCAGATCCTTAAGACTCGCGAACGCGGGATCCAGCCACAGGCCCCGCATCTGGTCGGGCGAAGCCCCGCTGGCGATCAGGTACCCGTTGAGCGAACCAACCGATGCGCCCACAATCAGGTCGGGAGCCATCTGGCCGGCCAGCACGCTCCAGGCTCCGGCCTGCCACGCCCCAAACAAGCCTCCGCCGGATAGAACTAACGCGCGCATGAGAATATGTAGTGTAACGTGACCCCATGCATGTAACCCATGAAAGCTGATCCGCAGTGAAAAAACGCGTCTGGCTCACCCTGATCGCTGTGGCGATCGCCGGCGTTGTCATCTGGCAGCTGGAGGATCGTCGCGGGCGGCCGCCTCAGGTCGCGTTCGCACGGGCAGCGCGCGAGAGCATCTCCAGCCTGGTCTCGACCAACGGCAAGGTGGAACCGGTGGAATCCGGAGTTGCGCGCGCCGAACGTGCCGGAGCCGTGACCCGAATTCTGATCCGGCACGGGCAGCGCGTGGAGAGCGGGCAAGCGTTAGTAGAGCTGGATGCAGCCGAAGCGCAAGCGGAGCTGAAGACCGCCCAGGCTCGCCAGGCGGCGATCCGCGCGGAAATGCAGGTATTCACCCAGGGCGGCCGCACTTCGGAACTGGCCGGGATCGATACGAGTCTAGACAGGGGTCGCCTGGAATTGAAAATCGCACAGGACGCACACAACATCGCGACCCGCCTGCGCGACAAAAAAGCTGGTACCGAGGCCGAGGTCCGCACGGCGAAAGAAGCCGTGGACCGGGCGCAGGCTCAAATTCAGGCCTTGCAGAAACAGCGGGCATCTTTGGTCACGCCGGCCGACCATACCGGCGCGGAGGCCCGGCTGGACGAAGCCAAGACCGCGGCACAACTGGCCGAGGCCCGCGTTCGTATGAGCACGGTGCGCGCGCCGATCTCCGGCATGGTCTATCAGTTCGATCTCAAGCCCGGCGCATATCTGAACGCAGGCGACCTGGTGGCCTCCATCGGCCGCCTGGATCATGTCCACGTCAAGGTGTATGTGGATGAGCCGGACCTGGGTCGGGTGATGAAGGGTATGCCGGTCACGATTACGTGGGATGCTCTCCCGGGGCGGCAGTGGAAAGGTTCCGTGGACCGGACGCCCACCGAGATTGTCGCCATGGGCGCGCGCCAGGTGGGCGAGGTGCTGTGCGACATCGCCAACCCCGACATGGATTTGCTGCCCGGCACGAATGTGAACGCCGTGATCCTTTCCGAGACGGTAGAGAACGCGATTACCATCCCCAAGGAAGCCGTGCATCGCGAGCAGGGCAAGACGGGCGTGTATGTGCTGGAGGGGGATCGGATCAAGTGGCGCGTGATCACGCAGGGCGTCAACAATACGACTCGCACGCAGGTCCGGGAGTTGAAAGAAGGCGACGCCGTCGCGCTTCCGTCCGAGAAGCCGTTGAAGGACGGGGCTGTCGTGGAGCCAGTTCTTCAGTAGCACTAAGATAAAGGCATGTCTGCGCAGTCTCAGCCCCGTTTGACTCCGGAGGAGTATTTGGAGCGCGAGCGCGCCGCTCAGGACGTTCGCAGCGAGTACTACAACGGCCGCATGTATGCGATGTCGGGAGGCACGTATCCGCATGCCATCGTCATTGGCAATCTGGCCCGAGAACTCGGCATTGCTCTTAAGAAGGGCCCGTGCGTGGTAACCACCACTGACATGCGCGTGCGCGTCAACAAGACTGGCCTTTACACGTACCCGGATATTGTCGTTGTCTGCGATCCGCCGCAGTATGGAGATGGCCGGCACGACACTGTTCTGAATCCGACCTTGATTGTCGAGGTTCTTTCGCCCTCGACAGAGGCGTACGACCGGGGTTTCAAGTTCGCCCAATACCGGGCGCTGGAATCCCTTCAGGAATACGCGCTGGTATCGCAATCCGAGCCTCGCGTGGAAATCTTCCGGCGCCAGACGGGCGGAGACTGGCTGCTTTCCGAGTCGGCCGGGATGGAATCGGCCTGCCGGTTCGACAGCGTCGGCTGCACTGTCGCCATGAAAGACGTCTACGACAAAGTAACCTTCGGGGGCGATGACACGATCGCCAGCCGGCCCTCCCCGGAGTCCTGACGTTGGCCATCAACCTCAAACCCGTCGATGTGGTGGTAGTCGGACTGGGCGCCGCCGGCGGAGTCGCCGTGCTGCCGCTGGCGCGGGCCGGACTCAAGGTCGCCGGCATCGAAGCTGGAACCTGGATGACCAAAGAGCCGGGCAAATTCTTCCACGCCGATGAAATCTTCAACAACGTTCGCGGCCTGGTCACGACCGGCAACAAAGTTCGCGGCGAGATCCCCACCACGCGCAACGGCCTGACCGGACCCACCACGCGGGGAAACGCGCATCCCATGATGAATGCGATCGGTGGCACGTCGATCCATTACCACGCGCAGAGCTGGCGCTTCCATCCCTGGGATTTCAAGGTTCGATCTTCCTCCATCCAGCGTTACGGGCCGAGTTCGATCCCCCAGGGATCGACCATTGAAGACTGGCCGATCTCCTATCAGGACCTGGAGCCCTTCTACGATATCGTCGAGCACGAAGTGGGCGTTTCCGGCCGCGCTGGAAACATCCAGGGCAAGCTCACCGGGCGCGGCAGCAACTTCGAAGGTCCGCGCCAGCGCGAATATCCCATGCCTCCGCTGCGCGATACCGATTTCACGGATCTGATGACCAGGGCCGGCAAATCCCTGGGATGGAATCCGTTCCGGGGCCCCGCTGCGATCAATTCGCAGGAATATCGCGGACGCCCGGCCTGCGCCTATCATGGCTACTGCGACCGGGGCGGCTGCCATGTGAATGCCAAGAACTCCACCGCCGTTACCACCATCCCGGCTGCGCAGAAGTTCAAGAATTTTTCGATTCTCGATAACGCGCAAGTGACGCGCATCTCCGTCGATAACAGCGGCAAAGTAACGGGAGTCCTTTATATTCGCAACGGCCGGGAATATTTTCAGCCGTCGAAAGTTGTTCTGCTGGCCTCCTACGCCTACGAGAACGCACGCCTGCTGCTGCTCTCGAAATCCAGAGCGTTTTCCAACGGCCTGTCGAACAACCATGGCCAGGTGGGCAAGCATCATTTCGGACACTGGAATAGCGCGCTCACGGCGCTGTTTCCGTTCGACATCAACATCTGGTACGGAGCCATCGCGCAGGGCGTGGTGATCGACGAGTGGGCGGACGATAATTTCGATCACTCGGGCCTGGGGTTCATCGGCGGATCCAGCCTGCACGTGTATCACGAAAAGCATCCGATTGCGGCGGCCGCCATGGGAACGTTCGGCCGCGCGCCGCAGTGGGGCTCGAAATGGAAAGCGTTTATTCGCGAGAATGCCGGCCGCACCGCGCCGGCATACCTGCAGACCACCAGTCTTCCCTACCAGGATCAGTATCTGGATCTGGACCCGCAGGCGAAGGATCCCCTGGGCGATCCGGTGATCCGCATCACCACCGGCCCGCGCGAAAACGAAAATCGAGCTACCGCCTATGCGGTCGCGAAAACGCAAGACTGGTTCCGCGCGGCAGGCGCGATTGAGGTGACCGGAGGCGCGGGATTCGGCAGCGGGTTATCGACCCATGCCACCGGCGGAACACGCATGGGCGATAATCCTGAAACCAGCGTGGTGGATGCGTGGGGATTCTCGCATGAAGCTCCCAATTTGGGCATCCTGGGCGGATCGGTGATGGGCAGCATGGGCGCGCGGAATCCAACCTTAACGGTGCAAGCCTTGGCCTGGCGGACCGCCGACCGCCTGGTGAAAAACTGGAAGTCCATTGCCGGCTGAGGCGTACGATCGGATACATATGATTACATCCTCTGAAGATGCCAGCTTGCTGTTTGACCGCTGGCGCCAGGATGCGCGGGCGCTGAAAGTGCAGCTGCGATCCTCAGCGCTATTCTTCGACGCCGTGGCTACGGTCAGCGATTTCAATCCGCGGACTCTCGACCTCGGC
>DATIRX010000524.1:0-7329 GCA_035469225.1 Bryobacteraceae bacterium | reverse complement strand
GCGGGTGCCGCTCTGCTGCGCGAGCCGCGCGCGACCGTCGTCGTCGCGATCCTTTTCGCTGCCTGCTACTGCGCCGGCCGGGCTCTGTGCGACCGCTGCGGCTGGAGCATAGACGCACCCGCCGCGGATCTCGTGATGTCTACGTCCGCCGGCTTCGCATTGCTCAATACGGCTTTATTCGCCAGCGGCCTGGCCCGGCTCTGGTATCCGTGGTTCTTCGCCCTGCTGCTGCTGGCGCCGATCCTGATGTTTCACCGCCATCTTCTGCGCCTGGCGAACGCCCTGCGCGCGATTTTCCGCCGCTGGGGCGAGTTGAAGGATCTGCAAGATCCGCTCAGCGGCATCCTGATGCCCTTCGCCGCGATCCTCGCCGCTTGCACCACTGCTCTCATGCTCGCTCCTACCGTCTCCTGGGACGCCATGAAGATGCACTTGCCGCTGGCTCAATATTACCTGCAGGTACATGGGCTCGAGCCTAAGCCGCACCTCGACTATGCATTCTTTCCGCAGACTGCCGAATCGATATTCGCCCTGGCGTGGTCGCTGGGGGGCCAGCCTGCGGCGCAGTTGATCGCGCCCCTGTTCTTTGCTTTAACGCTTGTGGCGCTCTGGGTCCTGGCGCGCGATTGCGGCGCCGACTCCGGAGGCGCGCTGGCAGGCGTGATGCTCGCAGCCTCGCTGCCGGTTCTCCACTGGGCCGAGTCCGTGCCGAAGAACGATTCGGCCCTCACTTTTTTCATGCTCACGTCCCTGCTCGCCGCCGTGCGCTGGCGCGCCGGGTCCGAATTCAAATGGGTGCAGGCCGGGGTGCTCTTTCTGGCCTGCGGGCTGGCCACCAAGGACCCGGCCCTGTTCGGCGCGATTCCCTTAGGCGCTGTCTTCCTCTACGCGGCTTGGCGCCAGCCGCGGCGGCTGCGGGCGTTGGCGTCTCTGGTCGGGATCTTCGCGGCCGTCGCACTGGTTTGGAACGCGCGGCGCTTCGCGCTTACCGGAAATCCGATTTTCCCCCTGGCGCCCGGGCAGAGCACGGTGCCGGGCTGGCCGCCCGACCCGAGCTTCGGCGGAACTATCCTGCGTATCCTTCGGCTGCCCTGGGACCTGCATGTTCACGGGCACGACTTCTCGGATACAGTGCTGATCGCCCCGCTCGGGATCGTTTTCGCGGTGCTCTGGCCGGTCTGGCCGTACACCCGGCGGCTCCGTTGGAAGCGTGAGGAACGCCTCTGCCTCGGGTTCGCAATCGCGGCCTTCCTCCTATGGGGATGGCTAAGCCCGGTCGCGCGCTATGCACTCGCCCCGCTGGCCGTCATGGCCATGCTTACCGGCGTCAGGCTCGTCTGGCTCTGGCGATCCTCCACGCGAATCATCCAGGCCAGCCTGGCGATCGCGTGTGTGTGGGTCCTGATACCGGCTGTGTGCGCCGTCATGATTGTCGAAATCAACTTGCCGCAGCTCCGCTACCTGGCTGGCGCCATCGGCCGCGACAATTACCTGACGCAGGCCAGCTATAGCTACGCTCCTCTGGCGTGGCTGCGCGATCACACGACTCCCGCCGAACGCGTTCTGGGCTTGGAGAATTGCTCCGACCTCTACGCGCCTCCGTTTCCGCGCTACCAGTCCTATTGCGCCTACCGCCCCTGGACCGCACCCGAGATTGAGAGTCGGCTGCGCACGGCAACCTTCCATTGGCTGCTGGCGCCCCCCGGCGACCAGCAAGCCGTCCGCGCTACCGGACGCTCAGCGGTGGAAATGTACCGCGATCCGCACTATGTGATTTACCGGCTGGACTAAAAAGCGTGGCGCCTGCACTCTTGCGCGCCGTGCCGGGACTCATCCCGGCAGTGGCTACTTCGGTTTGACCGCGTGCCCGCCGAACTGCTGCCGCATGGCCGCCAGCATCCGTGCGCCGAAAGAATTCTCCTGCCGCGAGCGGAAGCGCATCATCAAAGACAGCCCGATCACGGGAGCCGGAACCGCGGTGTTGATGGACTCTTCCACCGTCCAGCGGCCTTCACCCGAGTCCTCCACCCAGGGCTGGAGATGCTCCAGACCGGGATCCTTCTCCAGCGCGGTCGCGGTCAGATCCAGCAGCCAGCTCCGCACCACGCTGCCCTGCATCCAGAGCTTGGCGATGGCCGCCAGATCCAGCGGATACCGCGAGGCCTGCATAATCTCGAAGCCCTCGGCGTAGCCCTGCATCATCGCGTATTCGATTCCGTTATGCACCATCTTGACGAAATGACCGGATCCCACTTCGCCGCAATATAGATATCCATCCGGCGGAGCCAGGGTCTTCAGAATGGGTTCGACTCTCTGGAAGTCTTCCTTCTGTCCCCCCACCATCAGGCAGTAGCCGACCTTCAGTCCCCAGATCCCGCCGCTGGTCCCCGCGTCCATGTAATGGATACCCTTCGGCCGCAGCGCTTCCGCCCGCGCAATATCATCGGTGAAACGGGAGTTTCCGCCGTCGATAATCAGGTCTCCCGGAGACAGGATCTTGGCCAGCGCGTCCACCGTATCCTGCGTAGGCTTGCCCGCGGGAACCATGATCCAGACCGTCCGGGGCGCCGGGAGCTGCGCGACTAAACCCGCCAGGTCCTTGGCCATCGTCGCACGCATCTCTTGAATTCTGGCCGCATCCGGTGGATAAGAATCGAAGCCGATCACCTCGTGACCGCCTTGCGTGAGGCGCTGTGCCATGTTCCCGCCCATCTTCCCTAACCCGATCATTCCAATACGCATAGCAACAGTGTATCGGAAGGGGACGGATTGCCCACAAAAATCTTTTGGAACATACTTGACAGTGCAGAAGGCAGATTTTATACTGTTGTCGGAAGTAGATATTTACAGGAGGAACAATCATGGCGATCATCAAGTATGCACCTTTTAACGCTTTCGAGTCTTTTCCGGCTCTGAAAGCCTTTGAGGACACCATGAATCGGCTGTTTGTCGAACCGACCGGCCGCCCGTGGGTCCCCCCAGTCGATATCCGGGAAACCGAGAACGAACTGGTAGTGAAAGCCGACATTCCGGATGTGAAGTTTGAGGATATTGATGTCCGGCTGGAGAACGGAACGCTGACCCTGCGCGGCGAGCGGAAATTCGAAGAGAAGAAAGACGAAGGCGGCTGGCATCGCGTGGAGCGCTCCTACGGGACTTTCGAACGTGTGTTCACGCTTCCCGATACGGTGAATGCGGATGGAGTGAAGGCCGACTACAAAAACGGCACCCTGACGATCATCTTGCCCAAGAAGGAGATCGCCAAGCCCAAGCAGGTGAAGGTACAGGTGAGCAACAACTAAGACTCTCTACTGGCATCAGTTACTCCCGGAGGCGGGGTTGCGGAGTACGGTCCCGTAAAGGTATCGGGAACGGATCGGAACCCCGCCTCGTCTTGTATCATGAAGGAAAGATAATGAACGGACTAAAGACTGCGCTCCTGCTGGGACTGTTGAGCGGCTTGCTGCTATTTGGCGGTCAGGCGATCGCCGGACGCCAGGGCCTGATGTTCGGCCTGATCCTGGCGGTCGGCCTCAATTTCTTCAGCTACTTCTTTTCTGAGAAGCTCGCGCTGTCGATGTATAGCGCCCAGCCCGTCACTCCTCAGGACAACCCGGAAGTGTACCGGCGGGTTTATCCGATGGTCCACAATCTGACGCAGCGGATGAATCTGCCCATGCCCAGGCTGTGGGTCATCCCGGAATCCCAGCCCAATGCGTTCGCTACAGGCCGCAATCCTTCGCACGCCTCCGTGGCCATGACGGCCGGTTTGTTGCAGATGATGAATGACCGCGAGCTGGAAGGCGTTCTGGCTCACGAACTGGGTCACGTCCTGCACCGCGATATTCTGATCAGCTCGATCGCGGCGACTTTGGCCGCGGCGATCACACACTTGGCGTATATGGCCATGTGGTTCGGCGGAGGCAGCAGGGACGACGAGGATCGAAGCCCCTGGGCCGGGCTCCTGATGATTCTCCTGGCGCCCATCGCCAGCATGCTGATCCAGATGGCCATCTCGCGAACCCGCGAGTTCAGTGCCGATGCTGCCGCGGCTCAATATACCGGCACGCCCGACGGTTTGATCAACGGGCTCCGCAAGCTGGAGCAGGGCGTCGCGCGCATTCCGATGCCGGACGCCAATCCCTCCACGGCGCACATGTTTATCCTGAATCCTTTCACCGGCGGCGGGATCAGCCGTCTGTTCTCGACGCATCCCTCCACCGAGCAAAGAATTGCTAAGCTCGAAGCTCTGCGCTTTGCGCAAGTCCACTAAACTGAAGCCGTCCCATTGAATCTTGTCCGCGTAAATCGCAAGGCTGCCGACCGCGCCGCCGGCGGCCATCCCTGGCTCTTCTCCAGCGACATCACCGATCGTGGCGAAGCCCAGCCCGGCGACGCCGTCGGCGTTGCTGATCCCAAGGGCCGCATCCTGGGTGTCGCGCATTACAGCTCCACGTCCCAAATCGCACTGCGTCTGCTCACCAGCAACCGCGAACCCATCGACCGGCCTTTCTACCTCCGGCGGCTGAGTCAGGCTATCGCGCACCGCCAGCGTATCGTCGAAAACTCTACGGCTTACCGCCTGGTCTTCTCCGAAGCCGATCTGCTTCCCGGCCTGATCGTCGACCGTTACGATCGATACCTGGTCATGCAGACGCTCAGCCAGGGTATGGACCGCGCCCGGGATGTCGTCGCGCACTGTCTGGGCGAGCTGCTGGAACCCGCCGGCATCCTGGCGCGCAACGACGCCAGCGTGCGGAAACTGGAAGGCCTGGCTTCCGAAATCACCGTCCTGGCGGGCGATATCCCCGAGCGCGTGGCCATCTCGATGAACGGGTTGAAGCTCGACGCTGATCTGCTGCACGGCCAGAAAACCGGCATCTATCTCGACCAGCGCGAGAACTACGTGGCCGCCGAGCGCTATGCGCGCGGACGCGTGCTGGATTGTTTCAGCTCCACCGGCGGATTCGCGCTGCACACAGCCCGGCGGGCGGAATCCGTCGAGGCGGTCGAATCCTCGGTACCGGCCATCGCCATCGCGGAAGGTAACGGCCGCGCCAACGGACTCGAGAATATCCAATTCCGAAAAGCGGATGTTTTTGAGTTTCTAGCAGGACGTGAGGGGCGCTACTCCATGATCGTGCTCGATCCCCCCGCCTTCGCGCGCTCGCGCAAGATGCTGGACGATGCTGCGCGAGGCTACAAAGAGATCAACTTGCGGGCGCTGCGGATGCTCGATCCGGGCGGCATCCTGGTCACCTGCTCCTGCTCGCACCACATGAGCGAGGCGATGCTGTTCCAGATCGTCGCCGAAGCCGCGCTCGACGCCGGCAAAACCCTCCGCGTCCTGGAACGCCGGACCCAGGCCTCGGACCATCCCATCCTTCTCACGGTGCCTGAAACGCTCTATCTGAAGTGCCTCATCCTCGAAGTGCTTGCACCCTGAGCGCAAAGGGCGCGGCGCGCACCGCTCCGCAGCCTGAGGGCAATCGCGCCGCGCTCCGTTTTGCGCGGATAAGAAAGGCAAGGTATAAACTGGAGGGCGATGAAAGCCCTTCTGCTGGCCTTCGCGGCAGGTTTCGCATGCGCGCAGAGCACGCCGCAACTCGAAGTCCGGGGCACTGTCGTCGAAGCTGGCGTCGGCGTCGGCGGCGCGACCGTGACTTTGTATGAATTCGGACACACGCCAGCCGAGGCGACCACTCGTAAAGAGTTCGCCACGGTGTTCACGGATGGGCGCGGCAGCTTTCAGTTCCACCCCGAGCGCACCGGCCAATACTATCTGGAAGCAAAGAAATATGAGTACGTAAACGCGGACTTGAACCTGCACGGCTCCGGTATGCGCGATTTTGCCGGCGAGTCCGTGGAACTTAATGCGGATCATCCAGCGCGGGAATTCCGGCTCGCGCTAACGCGGCTGGGCGAACTGCGCGGCCGCGTGATCGATGAAGACGGTACGCCCATGGCTGGCCTCCGTCTGATCGTGCATCCGCCCGCATCCACTCCCTCGGCGGAATGGGCGAACGCTGTTGCGGATAAGGACGGGTATTTTTCGGCGCCCAGACTCAAGCCGGGCAGCTATCTTGTGCGGATTATGCCGCAGCGTGCTGCCCTGGAGGTGGTGCCGCAGTTTTCCGCCGATGATTTGAAAATCGTCGACCAGGACCTGGAGACCTCCGAGTGGCCTGGAGGCCGTGAGGAGCGATCTGCTACTCCCGTGCCAGTCAATCCAGGAGGTTCCGTGAGCGTAGGCACCATCACGGTGCGCAAGGCGCTGTACTATCGAGCCCGCGTTTCTGTTCTTCCAAACGATTGCCAGCCCGGTGAGAAGTGGAGCTTTGCTGCCATCCAGCCAGCCATTCCTGAGACTCCGTTCATTCCGACTTTGGACGTTCCTTGCACGAAAGAGTTTCTGGTCCGCAACCTCAGCCCCGGTTCGTATCTGTTCGCCCTCACTAGCGGACGCAAAACGGAGACCAATAAGTGGGCGCATGCCCCCGTGGAAATAACCCGCGAGAATATTGACGTCGCGCTCACAATGTTTCCCGGGATGGATATCGATGGCCGGGTAACCATGGTGGACGGCACCCCCCTGCCGCCGGCTGTCAATATGCGAATCACGGTGATGCCAGACATGCTGGGCTTCGCGGATTTCCTGCTGTTCGGGACGCGACCGGCTATATCCCCGGATTCTCGGGGCCGGTTCGTGGTGAAGGGCCTGCAGGGAAGCCGCCAGCGGGTCATCGTAGAGGCGCCAGGCGGGCACTATTATGTTAAGGAAATTCGCCACAACGGTCTGGCCGCCATCGATGGATTGATTGCGCTGGCCGCGGGTGCGGCGGCTCAATTGGAGATTGTTATCGATGATAAGTCCGCCTCCATCACCGGACTGGTTACCAACGGCGACAAAGCGGCCAGTGAGGCCGTAGTCGCGGCCGTGAAATGGCCTGTGCCCGCAGGGGATAGTTTGCTGTCCCTGCTCAGGAGTGCTAGCGGCGCCGCCGATGAGCAGGGAAGATTTCGGATCGATGGATTGGAGCCAGGGGAATATCGAATAATGGCTTTGCCGCGAGATGTGGTGAGCCGGCTTAGTACGGAGTCATTTATTCCGCTTTTGAACCGCGGCGAAAAGATCACGGTGGAACGCGGAAGCTCGCAGAGTATCTCGCTAAAGATCGTCCAACCCTAGGAGGAACCCATGCGTCGTCGAACCTTTCTTCCTCTGTTAGCGACTCCGCTGGCACTCGCACAGAACACTGGCATCGTACCGCCGGTCCAGAGAAAGGGCCGCATCAAGCAGGGCATCACCCGCGGAGTCTTCGCGCGCGA
>DATIRX010000523.1:0-6852 GCA_035469225.1 Bryobacteraceae bacterium | reverse complement strand
TGCGCGGCTTCTTTGGCCTCGCCGGTTTGTTTGACGAATCCCATCCATGCGACCGCCACAACGATGGCCGCCAGCAGGAAAATCGCGGCGAAGAAGGCCAGGATCGACAGGATCAACATGGGGAACCAGCCTACTGAATCTTCGTTACAGGAGTCGCGGCCGGCGAAGACGTCTGGCCGCTGCTGCGCAGAAGGCTATCGAACGTCAGAGTCGTACGCGATCGGGTGGCCTCATCCAGCGGGTTCCGCAGAGCTAAACGGACGCGCGCACCGGAATCCGCCAGCGCCAGCGTGTCCGCATCGGCTGGATTCGTCAGCAGGGTGACGCTGGGCAGGCTGGTTCCCTGCGATGCCGGCTCCGGCTGGGGGTTCACGGAAAGAACCGGAGCTCCCTCCAGGATGGTTCGAAGCTCGGGCTCGGCGTTCCCGCTCTTGCGAGTCAGCAGGACCTGCACGTCCACTTTCTGCCCGGGACGAAGCATTGCCAGCACGCCGCTTGAATCGGAGACGTGTACGGAAACCGCTCGCATGCCGGAAGGCACACCGGTCCCCTCGGCGAGTCCGTTAGACGCGAGGCGCGAAGCCAGCACCGGTTCGCCCTGCGATAACGGCTCGAGTACGGTGTGTCCGGTTACCTGCTGCGGAGAGTCGAACGCTCCGGAGGGTGTTTGATCGCCGGACCAGGGGATCGATTGCAGATCTTTTTCGGCCAGCACGGTTCCCGCGGGAATCGGCCTGGATGCCACCACCACCATCTTCCCGCTACCTGTGCTGCTGCTCAGTTTGGTCACAAACAGTCCGTAAAAGACGCCGGTGGCGATAATCGCAACCACCAGCGCAATGCCGAGAAGTTTCGCTAAGTTATTCTGTTTCATTCTATTAGGCCTCTGGCTCGCGAGCGTGGGTGGTCCGCGTGCGATCCCTCATCTCCAAGCATCGGCGCGTCCGGGGTTCTTCGATAGACCGGTATATGCCTGAGGGCGCTCTAGGCATTAGGCCGGATCTACAATAGACTTCATGGACACGTTGACCATCGCGGGCCGCACGTTCCGGTCGCGGCTGTTTGTGGGCACCGGAAAATACCGCAGCTTTCAGGAAATGGCGCGGTGTCACGAAGCTTCGGGCGCCGAAGTCGTCACCGTGGCGGTCCGGCGCGTGAATCTGGACCGGTCCCAGGAATCGCTGCTGGATTACATCGATACTTCGAAGTATTTTCTGCTGCCCAATACGGCTGCCTGCTACACGGCGGAGGAAGCCATCCGCACGGCGCGCCTGGGGCGTGAAGCGGGGATGTCCAACTGGGTGAAGCTGGAAGTGATCGGAGACGAGCAAACGCTGTTTCCGGACAACACGGGCCTGCTCGAAGCCACGCGGGTTCTGGTGAAAGAAGGCTTCGTGGTGCTGCCCTACACCAACGACGATCTGATCAACGCGCGCCGCCTGATCGACGCCGGAGCGGCTGCTGTGATGCCGCTCGGCGCGCCCATAGGCAGCGGCCTGGGGATTCAGAATCTGACCAATCTGCGGATTATGCGCGAGATGATCCACCAGGTTCCGCTGATTGTGGATGCAGGCGTGGGCACGGCATCCGACGCGGCGATCGCCATGGAGCTGGGCTACGACGGCGTGCTGATGAACACCGCCATCGCAGCGGCCGAAGATTCCGTCGGCATGGCAACGGCGATGAAGCTGGGCGTCGAAGCGGGCCGCTACGCGTACCGGGCCGGAAGAATGCCCAAGAAGCTGTACGCGGCTGCCAGCAGTCCCATGGCGGGCGTGGTGCGGTAGAGAGCGTCACGCCACTTGCGGAAGCAGGTGGGGTTCTAGCTGCGCGCGTATCTTGCGACTCATTCTTCGGAAACGCCGAACGGGCGTCGAGGTAGAATTATCGCGGTGGGTGCTGACAAAACACTACGCCGACTACTCAGCGGAACTTCCGATCCGGGAATTCGTTTCGATGAACCGTGTTCCTTGCTCGAAAGTCTGGGCTTCGAGAAACGCGTTAGAGGCAGCCACCAGCTTTTCAGCAAGGCCGGCGTGGATGAGCGAATCAACCTCCAACGGGACGGCACTCATGCAAAGCCCTACCAAGTCAAGCAAGTGAGGAACGTCGTTGTAAGATACAAGCTAGGCGGAACTGAGTGAACAAGTACGAAGTGATCATCTATTGGAGCGACGAAGACCAAGCGTTCGTTGCTGAGGTCCCAGAACTGCCTGGATGCGCAGCACACGGTTCAAGCCAGGAGGCGGCTCTCGCCAGCGCCCAAGAAGCGATTCGTCTGTGGGTCGACACTGCCAAAGAGTCTGGAGAGCCGATTCCCGCGCCGAAGGGACGTCGCTTGATTCTGGCCTAGGTCAATACTTACACGTTCTCGCCGAGCAGTTCCTTTAATCGCGCATATCCCGACCGGCTCACGGCCAGCTGCGTGCCATCCTGCAACACCGCCACGCGGCTGTCTTTGGTGTACGGCTCGATGCGGGCAATGCGCTCCAGGTTCACGATATAGGACCGGTGCACGCGCGCGAATCGCGCCGGGTCGAGCTGCTCTTCGATGCTCGAGATAGTCTGCTGCTTGAGATAACTTTTCTTCTCGCTGAAGAGCGCGATGTAATCGTCCTGCGCCTCCACGTAGTCCAGCTTGGCGATGGGAATGATATGCACCTTGGTCCCGTCCTTAACCACCACCCGTTCCAGGGACTGCCCGGGCGGACGAGCCGCGGCGGCCAGTTCGGCAGCCTGCAGGGCGCGCGGATGAGGTTCGCTCAGCAGCGCGCGGGCGCGCTCCACGGCTTTGGCCAGCCGTTCGGAGGAAAAAGGTTTCAGCAGATAATCCACCGCGGCCGCATCGAAAGCCTTCAGCGCGTACTGATCGTAGGCCGTTACGAAAATCACGGCCACCGGCGGCTCGATCAGCTCCAGAACCTCGAACCCGTCCAGCTTGGGCATCTGAATATCCAGAAACAGCAGATCGGGCCGGTGCTCACCGACGGCCTTGACGGCTTCAAAGCCGTTGGCGCATTCGGCCACGATTTCCACGTCGCCGGTCTTCTGCAGATATTCCCGCAGGATCTGGCGAGCCAGATCTTCGTCGTCCACCGTAATCGCGCGTAGTTTCATTTGATGATTGGTGAGCTGGCCCGGTGGCAAGGAAATACCATTTCCGCGGAGAAGCGGTTATCCGCGGCGGCAAGATTCAGGCGCGCGGCATCCCCGAACCGCGTGGCCAGCCGGTTGCGGACGTTGCGGAGGCCCAGACCGTGGCGCCGAGGCGAAGGAGCTTCCGGATCGAAGCTGTTCTCGACCCGAATCGCCAGATTGCCGTTTTCGACATGGCCTTCCAGGCGAACGGTACCGCCCTCGACCATGGTCGCGATCCCGTGCTTGATGGCGTTTTCAATCAGCGGCTGAAGGACCAGGGGCGGCACCTGGCATTCGGCGCAGGCGTCGTCCACCTGCATTTCCACCTGCAATCGCGAACCGAAGCGGATCTGCTCGACTTCCAAATAGGTGCGAGCCAGGTCGAGCTCTTCGCGCCAGGGAATGCTTTCGCGTTCCCCCAGTCCCAGCGTGTTACGGAGAAAGTCGGAAAGCCGGACGCACATGTCGCGCGCCCGTACAGGATCCGTACTGGTCAGCGCGCTGATGGAGTTCAGGCAGTTGAACAAGAAGTGCGGATTGATCTGCGATTTGAGGGCGCGGAGCTCCGCGTCGCGGGCCTGCAGCGCGGCTTCGCGCGATGCTTCCACGGCCAGCAGCGCGTAATGCAGCGCCACCGACATCAGATACAAAAGAAAACCGACCACCACCAGCTGCGGCACCGCCGGATTCAATCCGGCGCCCAGATCCGTGGCGAAAGCCAGCAGCCGCGCCAGCCCGATCCACAGCGCGCAAGCCAGAATCGCTGCGCCCAGCTGATTGATAAGCAAGCGCGCGATTCTCGGCGATCCCAAGGGAAACGCCCGGCACAGGTACCACGGCGTGAGACACACGAAGGCGTAGAACAGGCACAACGGCACGGAAACCGACAGCGACTGGCTCCAATCCAGATCGCCCGGAACGCGCATCAAAGCCGCCAGCAGGCCCGCCAGGACGGTCCACAGCGCCAGATACGCGCCCAAGCTGGTTGTGTTGCGGAAGATCGGATGCATCAGTTTTTCACGATGACCGATCCGAATACGGCCCCGCCGGTGATCACCAGGCGAGGCATCTTACCTTGGGTGCCGGGCGCCGCGGGAAACGTTTTGTCCTCGAACGAACCGAACACGCCCGTTCCGCGCACCATGGTCTGCCAGTGAGACGGCACCCACAACTCGATGCCGCCGAAGACCGCATCGGCTTTGATGGTGATCTCTTCGCGCTTGGTTCCGGCGCTGCGCAGATCGATTTCGGCCCCGCCAAACACCACCGCGATCTTGCCGCCCTCAAACTCCTGCGATTCGATCTTCTGCCGCGTGCCGCTGAAGACGTTTTCAATGTGCAGGAAATTGCTGCCAGAGGTGGTGGCAGTGAACCCGGACCGGGGTGGAAGCGGGCCGCCAGGGCTGGCGGGAGCCGGCGGTTCGTGCATGTCCAGGTGCTTCACCAGGATCGAGAGACCCACGGCGATCAGGATGCCGGGCCACAGATATTGCCAGACATCGCCATAGATATACCCTAGATTCCGTAGCAGGAAGATCGCGCCGACTCCGCCGATGGTCAGACCCCTGACCACGTTAGACGCGCTGTAGGGGTTGGCCAGCTTGGAAACTCCGACCACGATGAGAATCACCGGCCAGTACTGCCAGATATCGTCGAAGTACACGATTCCGACATTGCGGAGCAGGAACAGGACCCCTACCGCGATGACGCCCAGCCCGATGATCATGCCAGCGGCCGCATTCGGCCCGCCGCACGCATTGCCGCGCCGGGCCCAGCGCTCCTGGCGCCGCTGCATGCGTTCCCGATTTCTTTGTTCCCAGCGATCCGCGTCCATGCTAATGTAGGCTTCCCGTAAGCGATCCTAGCAGGAGAGGGCGGGCTCTTCGCAGGGAATTCGGCCAATGGCGGATCCGTGCCGGTGAACGGCGGTCGCGCCGGCATCTCTCAAAAACGCGGCGCGGCCCGGCACTGCCGATTACAATAAGACGATGTCTTATAAAGTTACCTTGATCCCGGGCGATGGAATCGGGCCCGAGGTTTCCGCGGCGGCGCGCCGTGCGGTGGACGCTACAGGCGTCAAAATCGATTGGGAAGTGGCGGAATTGAACGCCGATATCATCCTGAAAACCGGTCATTCGCTGCCGCAGCATGTGGTCGAGAGCCTGGAACGGACCCACGTGGGGCTAAAGGGACCGGTGACGACGCCCATTGGAGGCGGCTACACCAGCGTCAACGTGGCGCTGCGCAAGAAGCTGGATTTGTTCGCGAACGTGCGGCCGGTGCGCTCCATGCCGGGGGTGGTGACGCGCTTTCAGGACGACAAGATCGATATGGTGATCTTCCGTGAGAATACCGAAGACCTGTACTCGGGTCTGGAGCACGAAGTGGTCACCGACGTGGTCACCAGCCTCAAAGTCATCACCCGCGTAGCCTCGATTCGCATCGCCGAGTACGCTTTTGCCTACACCGAGAAGACCGGACGCAAGAAAGTTGTCGCCATCCACAAGGCCAACATCATGAAACTCGCGGACGGACTTTTCCTGCGCTGCTGCCGGGAAGTCGCCGCGCGGCATCCGCGCATCGAATACCAGGAGCTGATCGTCGATAACGCCGCGATGCAGCTGGTGGTGCGTCCGGAGACATTCGACGTTCTTCTGCTGCCGAATCTGTATGGCGACATCGTCTCGGATCTGGCCGCAGGCCTGGTGGGCGGTTTGGGCATGGTACCCGGCGCGAATATGGGTGAAAAGGACGCAGTGTTCGAAGCGGTGCACGGGTCGGCTCCCGACATCGCCGGCAAGGGAATCGCGAACCCCACGGCCATGATGTTGTCGTCGGCGCTGATGCTGGCCCACTTAAATGAGACCGAGGCTGGCGCGCGATTGCAGTCGGCGGTGGAAAAAGTCTACGCCGGCGGGAAGCACACAACACCGGATGTCGGGGGCAAGGGAACCACCACGGAATTCACCGACGCCGTGATCGCAGCGATGGGCTAGGCGAACTCTAGTGCCCGCCGTGGACGATCAGCTCCACGAAGAACGTGCGCCCTGCTTGCTGCATGGAATCGACGCGCGCGTTCAGCGCGATGGGATCGGAATAGTTCCGGTTAAAGGCGTTTCTCAGCCCGGCGCGGAAGTCGAAATTGGATAGCAGCCGCTTGGATGTAACCGTGAAATCGGCCAGGTAAACCGGTCTGATCGATGCGCCGGCGAGAGTCTCTCGCGCACTGAAGTACTGCATCCCGCTGCTGAAATCGAGCTTGCGCCCCAAGGGTAAGGCGAAGTGCACCTTGGCCAGGTGCCGTGGCGAGTTGGGCAGCGTCTGGCCGGACGGATCGTACTCCGCCGCCTGCAGCGAATAGCCAGCCGTGGCTTCCAGCCACGCCGCGGGCCGCGTCTGCAGCTCAAGCGCGAACCCTGCGGAGTGAATTTGGCCCGCATTTTGCGTCTGGGCGACCCCGCCGGGGGTATACACACTCACTAAGAAATCGCGCAGCCGGTAGCCGTAGCCGGTAGTCAACAGGTTCATTCGTTTTCCGATTCTGCGCTCCACATCGACTTCGATGGTGTCCACCTTCTCGGGGCGGGCGTCCGGATTGGCCACAGCCGCCAGGCCGTCCTCGTAGAACAGATCGAACGCACTGGGATTCCGGAAGGCGCGTCCGTACAGAAATTTGTAGGTCCAACCGCTGGAGGGCTGATAAATCAAAGCCGC
>DATIRX010000522.1:0-1812 GCA_035469225.1 Bryobacteraceae bacterium | reverse complement strand
GGTGCGATTCAGACGCTGGACCGGCACATGGCCCGCCTTCGGACCTTTCGCATGAGAGTCCAGTGCATTCTCCATCCAGGCGGTGAACGCATCCACATCTTTCTGGGGCGGCTGGGGACTGCCCGGCGGCGGCATCAGATGTCCGCGCAGCTTGCGCAGGGCTTTCTCCCAAACCTGCGCGTCCTCCGCGGCCGCTTGCAGGTCCAGGCCGTCCAATGCGAGGCCCCCCGTCTTCAAGCGGGTGTTGTGGCAGCCGACGCAGTAGGTGTTCAACATGGCGCGATGCGGATCCGCCGCGCCTGCGGCAGGCGTGCTTCCCTTAGGTGTCTGGCCCACGGCCCTGTCTTGCAAAACAGAGAGAGAGGCCGTCAGAACCACAACAGCAGCCGCATAGAGGAAACGCTTCATAATATTGCAACCCATCGTTTTGTCAACGATTTGCAGTCGAATTTTATCACAAAAACAAGAACGGTAACAGGGCCGGGGAGCCGGTACTTGTGGAATTCCGCTGAGAGCGTCCCAAAGGGCTTCCGCTCAAACCCGGTGGATTCTTTGAATACCAGGCCAGCGGTCGAAATCGCCGTCGAAGCTCAGAATTGACCGAATGGCATGGCGTTCCATCACGGCAATGTGCACGGCGTCGCGGGCGGACAGGAGCGCACGATTCTGAGTGATCTCCCCGGCACGCAAGACGTCTGTCTTCTCGATCGGAAACACTTCATCCACGATGTCCAGCGTAACCTGGAGCGCGGGTCCGATTGCTTCGCGCTTTTCTATCGCCGTATAGCGGTGGAGAATCTCCTGCAAGACTTCGGCGTCCGTAACCAGACGCTGCCCCGCGGCGATCAGCCTCTCCAGGATGAGTTGCGCCTCGGTCTTGTGCGGATGGGCCGCTCCCATCAGGTACATCGGAATATTGGAATCGACGAAGATCAACCCTGGTACCCGCGCTCGATTTCACTCAGCATCTGCTCCAGATCCGCCGTGGGAAACGAGTACTGCGCACCGCGCCGAACCGCCTTCAGCTTCGTCTCGGGGTCAATCACCGGCCGGGCCGCACGCGCGTCCCGAAGCACTCGCCGGACCCACTCACCTACGGTCAGACGTTCACGCTTGGCCAAGCGTTGGATGTCGGACATTTCGGTATCGGGAAGCACCACTTGAAGGCGCTTACTCATGAAGTGAGTATAGCATGATCATGAGTGAGTATTCCCGCCCGCATCTCGACCCGATCGGAGTATTCCCGCCCCGGACCAGTTGATCTACTTGTGTAACTCCTGGGCTGGCGGCTCCGCTGGTTTTGGCGCTGCGGGCGGCGGAGGGCCCTTACCACCTCGACCAAACTGGCCGGGCGGTGGGGCGGGAGGCATTGGAGCCGTGCCGCCGACCTTCATCGCCAGGAATTGGGTGCCGGTCGCGAACCCGATGTATTGGGTGTTATCGACCATGTAGGTAATTGGCGGAGCCCCGCCGGGCACGTTGTACGGCAGCGCCAGTAGTTCGTCGCCGGTATCGGCCTTGTAGACGTACAGCGTGTTGCCGGCAGTCTGAAACAGGAGGTTGCTGGCCGTGGTCAGCGTGCCGCCGGTGGACCCGCTACCCCGCCCGGGCTTCACCCACTTGATCTGGTTCGTCTTGGGATCGCGAGCCTGCAAGCCGCCGCGGCCCACGGTAGCGGCGTCGGGGCCCCAGATCGGCATCGGAGTCGTTCTTTTATCTTGGCCGCCGCGACCCAGTCCGTGCGCGCCGCCGCCCGCCTTGGGATCAGGTTCCTTGGCGGCGTTGAACGTGTAACTGCCCGCGGAGTAGGGA
>DATIRX010000521.1:0-6274 GCA_035469225.1 Bryobacteraceae bacterium | reverse complement strand
CGGCGGCCTTGCAAATCGCCAGGCCTATTCCGGTGCCTGACTGGTCCACCGCATGCAGCCGCTTGAAGACTCCAAAAATATACTCGAAATACTTCGGCTCGATACCCATACCGTTGTCTCGAACCGCGAATACCCAGCCATCCGCTCCCCGCGATGCTGAAATGTGAATGCGCGGAGCCTCCGATGACCGGTACTTGATTCCGTTGCTGATCAGGTTCTTGAACAACTGGACCAGCAACACTTCGATCGAGAGAAGGACGGGAAGAGGATCGCATTCGATAACGGCCGCGCTCTCCTGAATGTTCTCCTGAAGTGTCGACAGAACTGTTTTCAGGACCACATTGCAATCCACCGCCGTCCATGTCTGCTGCCCGGCCTCGCTGGCCACGATATACTGCTGCAAGCCGCCTGCCAATTGATGCATCCGGGATGCGTGCTGCTCGATGAACCGCAGCATGATCAGCTGCTTCTCATCCAGCTCGTGGGTAACCGACTGCGAGAGCCACTGGGAGTACGAAAGTACGGTTCGAATAGGCTCCTGCAGATCGTGGCTCGCAGCCCACGCAAATTGCCGCAGTGCTTCATTGGAGCGGGTTAGCTCAATGGTACGTTCCGCCACTCGTTTTTCAAGTTCCTGGTTAATCCGGGTGATGCGTTCCTCTGCTTCCACCTGAGTGGTGGCGTCGCGGATGGCGGTGGTAATCAGGTAGCCGTCTGCCACACTGAATGGGCTGCAGGTAATTTCTGCCGGAAACCGCGACCCATCTTTCCGCTCCGCCGGAAGACGTGTCTCGGGAGCGCCGCGCAGCAATGCGATGCCGCCGCTGATCAATTCAGGACAGGTCCAGTCCGGAATCAAATTGCAAATATTTGTTCCTATCAGCTCCTCGCGGGAATGGCCGAACATTGCATCCGTGCGGGAGTTGGCCAATTGAATGTCGCCCACCGCATCGGTAATGACCATAGCGTCCGGGGCGCCTTCCAGGACGGCTCGGAAGGTGCGTTCCGTCCGGGACAGCTCTTCTGCCTGCCGCCGAACCAGCAGTTCGCTCCAGCTGAGCTGGACGAAGACGTTGACCTTGCTCTGGAGCACCTCCGGCACAATCGGCTTGAACAGGAAGTCGACTGCACCCAGGTCATAGCCTCGAAATAACTGTTCGTCGCTCCGGTAGGCCGTCAGGAACAGGATCGGCGTATGCAGAGAACGCTTTCGCGACCGGATCAGCTCCGCGGTCTCGAATCCGTCCATTTCGGGCATCCGGACGTCCAGAAGAATCGCCGCGAAGTCGTGATCTAAACACAGCCGCAGGGCGTCCATACCGCTCTCAGCCAGCATCAGATCCTGCTGCAAAGGCTCCAGAATCGCCTGCAGAGCCAGCAGGTTGTCCCGGTCGTCATCCACAGCCAGGATCTTGACTCGGTCCGGACTCACAGCCGGCGCTTGCGAACTGCTAAGAGACGCTGACGCCATGGATTTCATACCTTCCCAACGTTGAAGCGTTCCGGCCCGCCCGGGCGCTCCGGGCTGTCGGCGTTCCCGGCTACCGGTGCCAGCCCCGCCAGCCAAACCCGCATCACCGAGAACAGGTAACCCAGATCCACGGGTTTGGTCACATAGTCCGACGCACCCGCCTGCAGGCACTTTTCGCGATCTCCCTTCATGGCTTTCGCCGTCAGCGCGATAATCGGGATCGAGCTGAAGTCCGGCATTCGCCGGATCGCTTTGGTAGTCTCATACCCGTCCATCTCAGGCATCATAATGTCCATCAGGATCAGGTCGATATTCTTCTCGTGTTCCAGCACCTGGATGCCGGCCCGTCCGGTCTCGGCATGCAGCACGTGCATCTCGTGCAGTTCCAGTACGCTTGTCAAGGCGAAGATGTTTCGCAGATCGTCATCCACCACCAGAATCTTTCGCCCCGCCAGTGCCGGATCGATCTGACGCACCGCGGCCAGTCTTTTCTGCTGCACCATCGTGAGCCGTTCCTCCGGCAGGTGCAGCAGCAATACCGCTTCGTCCAGCAGCCGCTCCAGCGATTGCACATAACGGATCGCGCTGATCCGGCAGCAGCGGGTGAGTTCCCTCGCCAAACGCGAATCCAGACGCGCGGCTCCCAATACAATCACCGGCGGAATCGCCGGATCCAGCCGCCGTTGGACCTCCTCGATAAACCGGACGTCGCCTTCATTGGAAACGGCCCAATCCACCACGATTCCATCCGGCCTTTCCGTATTCAACAGGTCCAGGGCTGCGCCTGCCGAGGAGGCCTGCACCAGCTCCAGACCCGGCGTCGCCAGAAACTCGCAGATCTCCTTGCGCATCGCTTCCGAACGGGCCACCACCAGGAGTTTCTTGGATCCCGGCTCAACCGACTGCCGCACGCGCGAAAACACTGCCGCCAGGACATCGTCCGCGGACGCCTTCTCCGAGCAGGTCATCGCGCCCAGAGTGAAGCCATCGCGTGCCGTATCACTGCCGGAAAGCACGTGCACCGGAATATGCCGCGTCGCGGGATCATGTTTCAGATGATCCAGCACGGTCCATCCGCTCATGTCCGGCAGACGGACATCCAGAGTAATGGCTTTGGGCTTGAAGCTACGCGCCAGCGTGATCGCCGTGCTTCCCCGCAGGGCCACCAGAGCCTTGAATCCGTACTCGCGAGCACGATCCATCAGAATCTGCGCGAAGGTCGGATCGTCCTCCACAATCAACAGGACCGAATCATCCGGCTGAAGCGCGTCTCGATCATCGTCCAGAGCCGGTTCCGGATCCACCAGCCAGGTGGGCATGGAAGTGATGCCGTGTTCGAACCGATTGTCCACGTCGCGCGCCATCCAAACCCGCATCACCGAAAACAGCAGGTCCAGATCCACGGGTTTGGCCACGTAATCCGAGGCGCCGGCTCGCAGACACTTTTCGCGATCGCCCTTCATCGCCTTGGCCGTAAGCGCGATGATCGGAAGCGTTTGAAATTCTCGGATTCCGCGAATGGCGCGCATGGTCTCGTACCCGTCCATCCCCGGCATCATGATGTCCATGAGCACAATGTCCAGATCGGGCGTATTCTTGAGCAGCTCGATTCCCGCTCGCCCGTTCTCGGCGTGCAGAACCTTCAAGCCACGCTGTTCCAACACGCTCGATAACGCGAAGATGTTGCGCACGTCGTCGTCAACCACCAGCACCCTGCGGCCGGCCAAGCGCGGATCCGTTTGCCGGACCTCCTCCAGAACCTTGCGCTGTTCCTCGGACAACGCACTCACCGGACGATGCAGGAGCAGGACAGTCTCCTCCAGCAGGCGTTCGATGGTGGGAACGTAGCGCACCGGACCCAAACGAGCGCACCGGTGAATTTCGGAAACCTGCTGCTCCGCCAGCGCCTGAGGTCCGGAGACCACAATCGGCGGAACCTGCAAGTCCGACCGCGATTGCACCGACTCGATGAACTCGATTCCCGCCGAATCCGGCAAGACCCAATCGAGCACGATCCCATCCACCGGTCGCGCCTGGATGACTTCGTTCGCCGACGCGAGGTCCGCCACGCTTACGATCTCCAGGTCGTCTCCCGCCAGCAGATTGCGGATATCGTTCGTACGCACGTCGTTCTCGGCGATCACCAGCAGTATCTTCTTGCGCGGCTCCATGGAAGCCTGCACCACTCCGAAGATCTCTTCGAGTGATTCCTTGCTCGGATCCTTCGGCAGGCAGCTCATCGCTCCCAGCGCGAATCCCCGCTTGTTGTTTTCATGACCGGAAATAACGTGCACCGGAATGTGCGCGGTGCGAGGTTCATGTTTCAACTGATCCAGCAAGGTCCACCCGCTCATATCCGGCAGCCGGACGTCCAGCGTGATGGCGCTGGGTTGAAACTCGCGGGCCAGGGAAATCGCCGTGCTGCCTTGCGACGCCACCACGGCCTTGGTGCCGTGCCTGCGAGCGAGGTCCACCATTATCCGGGCGAATGTAACGTCATCCTCCACGATGAGCAGTACGCGATCGCCGCGCTCCACCAGGTTGCGATCGTCGTCCACCGCCATTTCCTCGACCATCTCCGCCGGCACCGGACTGGGCGAAGGAGTCAGGATGAGGTCCATGTCTCCAGCGGCAATCTGCCGCGTGTCCGCCTTGAACGACAGGCCGGCTTCGCCGATTTCGGGCTTCGGGGCCGACGAGATATAAACCTGCGGCAAGTACAGCGTGAAAATGCTGCCGCGCCCGACCGTGCTCTGCAGCCGGATCTCGCCGCCCAGCAGGCGCGCCAGTTCGCGGCTGATCGAGAGTCCCAGTCCCGTGCCGCCGTATTTGCGGCTGGTGGTTCCGTCGGCCTGCTGGAACGCTTCGAAGATAATTCGCTGCTTTTCCTGCGCGATTCCGATTCCAGTGTCGGTCACCGAGAAGGCGATCACCCGCTTGGCGCGGTTCATGACCGGATGCGTGGGACTCCAGCCGCTGGTGGCAGCCTCCATCGTCAGCCGGACGGAACCCTGCTCGGTGAACTTCAGCGCGTTGGAGATCAGGTTCTTCAGCACTTGCTGCAGCCGTTTTACGTCCGTCCGGATAATGTCCGACGCCAAGCTCGGATCGGCTTCGATCGTGAGTCCGATCCCTTTGCCTTCGGCCACATGGCGGAATGTCCGCACGCAGTAGTCTTCCAGCTCGCTCAGCCGTACGTTGCCGACTTCCACGTCCATCTTTCCGGATTCGATCTTCGAAAGGTCCAGAATGTCGTTGATCAGAGCCAGCAGATCCGTTCCCGACGAGTGAATCGTCTCGGCGAACTTGATCTGCTTGGAGCTGAGATTCCCTTCGGTGTTATCCGCCAGCACCCGCGCCAGGATCAGCAAATTGTTGAGCGGCGTGCGCAGCTCATGAGACATATTCGCCAGGAATTCGCTCTTGTATTTCGATGTGAGCGCAAGCTGCTCGGCTTTCTCTTCCAGGGCGTGTTTGGCCTGTTCGATTTCGCGATTCTTGGCTTCGACCTCGGTATTCTGATCCGCCAGCAGCTGCGCTTTCTCCTGCAGCTGGGCGTTGGTTTTCTGCAGCTCTTCCGCCAGCGCCTGGCTCTGCTGCAGCAACTGCTCGGTGCGCATGGTCGCGGCGATGGTGTTGAGCACAATGCCGATACTCTCGGTTAGCTGATCCAGAAAGGCGATGTGAATTTCGGACAACTTATGGAAGGAGGCCAGCTCGACGACCGCTTTGACTTCGCCTTCGAACAGCACCGGCAGAACCACGATCGTGGTGGGCGCCGCGCCGCCCAGGCTGGAGCGCACCTGAATGTAATCCTGCGGAACGTCGCGGACCAGCAGCCGCTCTTTTTCGCGTGCGCACTGTCCTACTAAGCCTTGGCCGAATCGGAATTGTGTCGGGACATTATCGCGGTTGTCATACGCGTACCCCGCCATGAATTTCAACACGGTCTCTCCATCGTTGTTTTCGGCGATGTAGAAACTTCCGCTTTGCGCACTCACCAGCGGCGCCAGCTCGGACAGCAAGAGCTGCGCCACCGTCAGCAGATCGCGCTGCCCCTGGACCATGCGCGTAAATTTGGCGATGTTGGTCTTCAGCCAGTCCTGATCGGTGTTTTTGCGCGTGGTCGCGCCCAGGTTCACGATCATTTCGTTGAGATTGTCCTTGAGCGCCGCGACCTCGCCCTGCGCTTCGACCGATATGGACCGCGTGAGGTCGCCCTTGGTGACCGCCGTCGCCACCTCCGCGATCGCACGCACCTGGGTAGTGAGATTGGCCGCCAGTTGGTTGACGTTGTCGGTGAGATCCCGCCACAGGCCCGCGGCTCCGGGCACGCGGGCCTGACCTCCGAGCTTGCCCTCGATGCCCACTTCGCGCGCCACCGTGGTCACCTGGTCGGCGAACGTGGCCAGCGTGTCGATCATGGCGTTGATGGTATCGGCCAGCTCCGCGATCTCTCCTTTCGTTTCGAGCACCAGCTTGCGCTTCAAATCGCCATTGGCCACCGCGGTCACTACTTTGGCGATACCGCGTACCTGCGTGGTCAGATTCGCGGCCATCAGGTTGACGTTGTCGGTCAAATCCTTCCACGTTCCGGCCACTCCGCGAACTTCGGCCTGGCCACCCAGGCGCCCTTCGGTGCCCACTTCGCGAGCCACCCGGGTCACTTCGCTGGCGAATCCGTTGAGCTGATCCACCATCGTGTTGATGGTATTCTTCAGTTCCAGAATTTCGCCGCGGACGTCCACCGTGATTTTGCGCGACAGATCGCCCATGGCCACCGCCGTGGTCACCTGGGCGATA
>DATIRX010000520.1:0-2958 GCA_035469225.1 Bryobacteraceae bacterium | reverse complement strand
GCCCCTTTTTGTGCCCCGACGGCGAACCCGGAACTCGCAGGCTGGATTGCGCGTCTGGCCTCGATCGACGGAGTGGACCGCCGCGATCGACCCGACGGGTCCGTCAGTCTGACCGTGCGTGGTCTCGAGTTCGCCCGAAGTTCGGGGTCAACCCTGTTATTCGGGATTGACCAAAAGGACTCCGCCGGGGAAAAGCAGCTCGCCGAGGTCGAAGCCCTGGCCCGCGGCATCGCCCGGCTGCGCCACCCCTCCGCGGCCGACCGTTCCAATCCTCTATATAGGCGCCACCCCGAAGCATGGCTGGAATCCCAGGTTCGGCGTTCGGTGCAAGCTTTGGATGCCACGATTCGCGCCGCGCCCTTATATGGCCAGGCCCCGCAGTTTGCGGCCGGCGATCGGGGCATTCTGGATCTTCTGGCCGCCGACTATCAGGGCCGGCTGGTGGTCATTGAAGTTAAAGCCAGTGAAGACATCCATTTACCGCTCCAAGCCCTGGATTATTGGATGCGCGTCAAGTGGCATCTGGAGCGCGGCGAGTTCGAGGGCCGGGGATACTTCCCCGGGATTCCGCTATGTTCCGACCCGCCCCGGCTTCTGCTGGTCGCGCCGGCGCTCGATTATCATCCCTCAAATGAAGCCGTACTGCGGTACTTTTCTTCCGAAATACTAGTGGAACGCATCGGCGTCGGGATAGAATGGAGAAAGGAGCTGCGGATGATGTTCCGGGTTCCCTCCGTCTGATCGAACCCATGGCCCTCGCAGTCCTTCGGCAGATCCGGCAAGCTCTTGTGAATTTGAACCCCGCGCAAGTGCGCGCGGAAGCCGACCGTCGCGTCCGCGTCGGTCTGATCGCAGCCTCCCAGGAATCGCTCGGCCGCATGGAACGGTTTTTCGCCCCGCCATCCCTATCGCCTGAACGCCGAGCCGAAGCGCTGCGGATGCTGATTCGAGGCGGCGGCCCCTCCTGCGACGTCCAGATTGTCGAATCGTCGCTGCTGGTGCCCAACCGGGCGTACTCGTTCGATTTTGATGCTCCCGCCGATTGCGTCCGCCGCATCGTCCGCAAGCGGGAAGACCTGATGCTGCCGATGGCGCGGCATCTGGAGCCCTTTCGCAAGGAAGTGGCCCATCACGTCATCCGTGCGGTGGCCAAAGAAAATGCCCTGTTCTGCCTGGTGACGGCCCTGCCGGACGTGGTCCCCAGCATGCTGTCGCTGCCCTGGGCGGTGGGTGAATACGGATCCGACGCGGCCTTCCTGACCATGAACCAGATCCGCATGAACTTTCTGCTGGCAGCCGCCAGCGACCGTTCGGTGGGTTATCGCGAGCAGAGGTCGGAGATCGCTTCCCTTGCCATGGGCGCATTCGGATGGAGAGCCTTGGCCCGCGAGTTGGTCGCCAAAATTCCCTTCGGCGGCGGCCTGATTCCCAAAGCTGCCATCGCCTGGGCTGGAACGTTCGTGGCGGGTCTATCGCTCGAACGCCTGTATCGGCTGGGCTACGGCTTCACGCGCGTCGAACGGCGCACGGCTTACGAAGACGCTTTCGAAAACGGCAGGCAAATCGCCGGGATGCTGCTCGAAGGTCTGACGCGCCAGCGCAAAGCCGTCTAGCGGTCATGCAGATCACCGATGCTTCCGGCTACGCCGGTCAAGCGGATCAGGTTTTTACCCCCCGCAGCGAAGAAGAGGTCGCGGAGATCCTTGTCCGCGCGTCGTCTCAGGGAGTCCCCGTTACAGTCATGGGAGCGCTCACAGGATTGGCGGGCGGTGCCGTTCCTAAAAGCGGGTGGGCCATCTCCATGGCGCAGCTCCGCAAGCTGGATGTGCACCCGGGCAACGCCCGCGTCGGAGCGGGCCGGTTGTTGCGCGAAGTTCAGGCGGCTGCGGCCGCGTCCGGCCAGTTCTATGCGCCCGATCCCACCGAGAATACTTCCTCCATCGGCGGCAACATCGGTGCCAATGCCAGCGGATCGCGCAGTTTCCGCTACGGGGCTACCCGCAAGCATGTGCGGGCGCTGCGCGTGGCGCTTATGGACGGACGCATTGTCGAATACCGCCGCGGTGAAAAGGCGGATTTCGACGTCCCGCGCATCGCCTTGCCGCGCACGCGTAAGCATTCGGCCGGCTATCGCCTGGAGCCCGGCATGGACGCGGTGGATCTGTTCATCGGAAGCGAGGGCACGCTGGGCGTCGTCACCGAAGCCGAGCTTCAGCTGTTGCCGGCGCCGGGCGAAATCCTGGGCGGCGTGGTTTTTTTCCCCACTGAAGAAGCGGCCTTGGATGCGGTGGATCGCTGGCGTCCCACACCCGGTCTGCGTATGCTCGAGTTCCTGGATGCGCGGTCCGTCAACCTGATGGAGCTTCCCTACGGCGCCGCCATTCTTTTGGAGCATGAAGGCGAGCCGGATCTGGACATGACGGGCGCTCTGGTCGACGAATCCTGGTTCGGGGCATCCGCCGGAGATCGCGAGAGATTCCGGCAGTTCAGGCACCGGTTGCCGGAGCGGATTCATGAACGGCTCCGCCGCGGCGGATTTGTAGTCCTGGCAACGGACTATGCCGTCCCCCTGGAACGCAATCGCGACATTCTGGCCCTCTATCGCGATGTGCTCAGCACCCACTTCGACGACCGCTTCGTGATGTTCGGCCACATTGGCGACGCCCATGTTCACACCGAGGTTCTTCCGGAAACCGATCAGGAATGGAAGCGGGCAACCGAGATCGCCGTGGCTCTGGCCAAAGAAGTAGTCGCCATGGGCGGCACCGTCGGCGCCGAGCACGGGCTAGGCAAGCGCAAAGCGCATCTTCTGCCGATTCAGTATGCTCCGCAGGATATCGGCGCCATGCGATCGGTCAAACGCCGCTTCGACCCCCAGGAATTGCTGGGGCAGGGGAATCTGTTTCTATGAATCTTACTGCCCCGGCCTAACGGGCTGGGCTGGGCCGAAACGCTGAT
>DATIRX010000519.1:0-3759 GCA_035469225.1 Bryobacteraceae bacterium | reverse complement strand
ATGGTCATCAAGTGGGGCCGCCACGGCAAGTTCATCGCCTGCACCGGATATCCGGAGTGCACCAACACCCGTGAGCTTCCGCAAGAGGGCGTGACCGAGCAGGATGAGGCGGAATACTGCGAGAACTGCGGCCGTCCCATGGTGCTCAAGAAGGGGCGGTTCGGGCAGTTCCTGGCATGCACCGGCTATCCGGATTGCAAGACCACCAAACAGCTCGGCGCAGGGCAAAAGCCTCAGGATGTTCCACTGGACGAGCCCTGCCCGCAGTGCGGCAACAAGCTGGTGAAGAAGTTCGGACGCTTCGGCGAGTTCGTGGCCTGCAGCAATTATCCGAAGTGCAAGTACGTGAAGCAGAAGACCATCGGCGTCAAGTGTCCCAACTGCTCCCAGGGCGAGATCATCGAGCGGCGCTCCAAGCGCGGCAAGACGTTTTACGGATGCAATCGTTATCCCGACTGCGATTTCGTCGCCTGGGGCAAGCCTCTCCCCGAGAAGTGTCCCGAGTGCGGCGGCAGCTACCTGATCGAGAAATTCCTGAAAGCGGGCGCGTTTGCGCAGTGCCCCAACGGCGAATGCAAATTCAAAAAGCCCCTGCCGCCCGCGGCGCCGGCTGAGGTGCCGGTAGAGGTCGAAGCCTAGTGGCTGCAGCCGCGGTAACCGCCAGCGGACCCCCTGATTACGGTCTGGACGCCCCGCGCATCGTCCGCAGCATGTTCAGCCGGGCTGCCTGGACCCTGGGCGTCGCGCTGGTGATCTATTTCATAAACCGGTCCGAATATCCCGGACCCGCCGCGCGCATGTGCGGCGTGCTGGCGTTGATCGGCCTGGCGTTTCTGGCCGTGGGCGCGGTGATGGTGTGGTCCAGCCGGGTCGCCAAGCTGCGTTTGCGCGACCAGATGCTCGATTCGCTGCAACTGCGGGGCGATGAGCGCGTGCTGGACGTGGGATGCGGCCGGGGACTGCTGGCCGTCGGCGCGGCCAAACGTCTGAAGACGGGAAAAGTCATAGGCATCGACGTGTGGAGCCCGCTCGATCTCTCGGGAAACTCGGCCGACGCCGCCCGGGCGAACGCCAAGCTCGAAGGCGTGCAGGACAAGGTCCGCATCGAGACCAGCGATGCGCGCAAGCTGGTCTACCCCGACAATCATTACGACGTCGTGGTTTCCAGCTTGGTCCTGCACAATATCCCCGAGCGCGAGGACCGCGCGCTGGCCGTTCGCGAGATGTTTCGCGTGCTGAAGCCCGGCGGAAAGCTCGCGATCTTCGATCTTTTCCGTACGGGCGAGTACGCCGAAGTGCTGGCTGCCGCGGGCGCGAAGGACGTGACGTTTTCGAAGACTACGTTTCTGTGGTGCGTACCAGGGCGGAGTCTGACCGCGCGGAAATAAGGCGAGTCAGGCCCGCTTGCGGGGCATGCCCGACCCTCCGAGGACCAGGTAAGGCGGTTTCCAGCAGGCACCGCCGCAAGCCTTCCCGTCCCTCCACCCGCACCGAACCCCTTCGTGGCGACACCCGGTAGCCCCTGCGGGCGCCGCGGTCGAGCATCAGGGAATCCAGGGGCCAGTCCGAATCGGCGCACATCTGAATTCCGCCGTCGCGGCCGATCAGAACCGTCATCTCCTGACAGCTTTCCCCGCGCGCGAGCGCAGCCAGGGCGGCATCCAGCAGACTCTGGGCTTGTTCGGCGAACTGCACCCAGTACTTATCGCGAATCCCGGGGTAAGTTTCAGTGTAGTTGGTGGTATCCTCTAATTTCCGGTAGCACAAATTGCTTTCCCGCAGGTCATTCCTGTCCGGCGGGGCGTGCGTCCTCGCTGCGCCCTTTGTAAACACAGGGCACTTTCGCCTGTTCGCCGGAACCCCGGAAACCTACTCATCGGCCACGATCGACCTGGTCCGCGAATCCACTGTGATCGACATGCTGGGGCTGCTCACGCTGGATTTCAAGAAACTGGATAGCTGGCGAACCCGCCCGGCGAGCTTCCGGCTGGCCGATTTCCAGCGCCTCAAAGATTCCGGAATCACCGTTTTCCATCCCGCCGTGGGGTACGTCGAGGGCGATGTTTATGCCGCGTCGTCGGCGGACATCTCCGGCTGGGACGCGTTTATCGACGCTTATCCCCAGTACTTCATTCGGGTCTGCTCACCGGCCGACGTTCCCCGGGCCAAGGCCGAAGGAAAGCTCGGCATCATTGTCGGCCAGCAGAATTCGAATCATTTTCGGACCGTCGATGACGTCGATGCCTTCTATAAGCTCGGCCAGCGCGTCTCCCAGCTCACCTACCATGACAACGCGCTGGGAGGCGGCTCTACGGACTCGGCGGAGAAGGGTTTGACGGCCTACGGCGTACAGGTTCTGGCGCGCATGAACCGGCTCGGCATGGCGGTCGATATCTCGCATTGCGGGGATCGCACTACGCTGGGGGCGATCGAGGCGTCGGCCAAGCCGGTCCTGGTCACCCACTCCAATTGCCGGGCCCTGATGCCGCACAGCGCCCGCTGCAAGACCGACGCGGCGATCCGGAAGCTGGCGGCCAGAGGCGGTGTCATGGGCATCACCATGGAACGCCTGTTCGTGGGGACCGGAAAGACCGTCACCATCGAGAATGTCCTCGATCACGTGGATCATGTGGTGAAACTGGTTGGACCCGAGCACGTGGGATTGGGAACCGATGTCGATCTGGATGGCCGTGATCAGGCCATCGCACCGAGAAAGAAAAACGACCTGGACGGTCTCGAGTACGCGCGTAAAGTCTACGAGCTGACTGAAGGTCTGGTCCGCCGGAAGTACTCCAAGGCCGACATCGGGCTGATCCTGGGCGGAAACTTCGAGCGCGTGCTGGCCGATATCTGGATTACGGAATCGCCTTCCGCTGTTTGATCCAGTCGATCAGCGCATCCCGCAGCAGGACGCCTTGATCGGTTCGCGGGAACGGTTTCCCGATATCCGTCCAGCTCTGCGCGACGAAATCCGTAGTGGCCAGGCGATACATCCGTTTGGGGTCCAGCCGATCTTTCACCACCGGGTCCGTGCGGTCGGAAGGGTCGGTCAGGACGGCCAGTTGATCGCCTGGGATTTCGAGCGTGACCACCCGGTTCTCGAACGGCATTACGTTCCAGACGTGCCGCGCCAGCAACTCGCCCTCCGGCAGAATGTCGCGGACCCCGCCCCGGTTGGTAAAGGCAAGGTCGGCCTGCGTCTGGTCGAGCATGGCCCGCTCCATCAGGGTTCGCACCTCGGCCCGCGGGATCTGCCGCGTGGCGCGGCCGATGGGGACGTCCACCAGCGCGGAGACTTTTGCTTCCCACTGGTCCACTTGCGCCTGTACCACGGGATCGGCGGGATATTCAGTGTCATCGACGGTGATCCCCGTCCATTCGTGGGAAACGATGCCCCGGGTGGCGGTGTCATAACGCAGCACCATGCGCCCCAGCTGCCGTCCATAGCCTTGCGCGTGGATTACGAATCTGCCGTCGATCTCAAGGGGTTCCTTCCAGGGCGCGTGCTCGTGTCCGGTGGCCACGATACTCACGTCCGGCAGGCCGCGCAGGATCGACTCCCCTTCGGCTTTCTCAATGTGCCCCAGCACGATCACGATGTCGGCGCGTTGTTTCGCATCCGCCACGATGGGCCGCAGCGTTTCAACAATGGGTGCGGCATGATAGGGCCCCAGCCTGGCGAGCGTGGTGTTTTCCGCGAGCGATTCGAGCAGCGCGCCGATCACCGCTACCCGCATGCCTCCGGCGTCGCGAATCACG
>DATIRX010000518.1:0-1829 GCA_035469225.1 Bryobacteraceae bacterium | reverse complement strand
TCCAGGTCTCCGTTGATCGAAGATACGCGATCATTCTTGCCCCATCCCTGCTGTATGCCTGCCTTGAAGTTGTGAGACCCGGTTACGTAGGATACGGCCCCGTTAATGTTCCTCCGGTCCGGCAAAAAGTACGAGTTGAGTCCGCCCGAGACGCTGCGGATGTTGGTAACTGTGTCGAGGTGTGAGGCTAGCTGGTACCATTCCGGCGTGAACGGCTGCTTCTCCTGACCGGGCTGATAGATGTCGCTGTAGTGGATCACGTCGGTCGAAAATCCGGCCTCGAACAGAAGCCTGGGCGATTGCGCGCGAGTCCATTTTCCCTGCGCGACATAGTACAGAGGCGGCCCGCGGCGGAGCGCTGATACCGCCGGATTGTCCGGCCTGCCGACGACCGCTGACGCCAGCGAGTGCCCGCGGAACTTCTGGTTCCGTTCATACGTTCCGGAGAACTTGTCCTTGGAGGTGATCTGCCAGGAGAGACGCAACGTCCCGCTCTTTAAGTATTGATCTTCGATGCCTGGCGAGCCGTCGGGGTAGAACGAGTTCGGAATGATGGTGTATGTGCTCTGGTACCGCGTCGCCGCCAGGAACCATAGCTTGTCCCGCAGAATCGGCCCGCCCACCGAGCCGTCGTAGTCTTTGATGAACTTGACCTTGCTTTGGCCGACCAGGCCCCGCGCCACCAGGTCCGGAGTGACGTTGGACGCCTGCCAGAAATTGGACCCTCCGCTTCCGCCGAAGAACAGGTCGCCGTGAAACGTGTTTCCGCCGTCTTTGGGGACCTGATTGACCAGCACTCCTCCGGAGGAGACCTCCGCGGAAACAGCCGCGGTCTGATAAGTCGATTGTGCGATGAGCGCATTGTCCACATAGTTCTGGATTTGGCCGTCCAGAAAGTTCGAGTTGATGTTCATTCCGTCCAGCAGCACGGTGGTGTGTGACGATGGGCTGCCGCGGCCGGTGAAATAGGTCTGCTCCATCTGCTGCGAGCCGCCGACGTCCGGAGTGGTCAGCCGGATGCCCGGCATCAGCCCGCCCAGCTGCTGCATGTTGCGCGCGCTGGGAATCGTGTCCATCACCTCGCGGGTCAGCACGCGCGGCGTCGCCGCCGTGTCCACGTCCACCGTCGATGACTCAGCCTGCACGGTGACGCTTTCTCCCGTGGCGCCCACCGTCATCTCCACATACACCGGAACCGACACGTTGGCCGGCACATCGATGCGCGCCTGCCGGTAAGTCTTGAATCCCGGCGCCGTGGCCGTGATGGTGTATTCGCCCGGCCTCAAATCCACGATGGCGTAGCGGCCCGATCCGTCCGTTGTGACTGCGCGAGACCTCTCGATCAGCACCGGGCTGGCAGCTTCTACGGTTACGCCAGGCATGACGGCCCCGCTGCTGTCTCGCACCACGCCGCCGATCGAACTCTGGGCCGAGCCAGGCGATGGCAACAGCGCAAATACCAACCATCCCAAACACGTAAAGATCCTGCTTCTATTCATCCCCCAACCCCCCTTTCGACCTGGTTATCTACCGCAATCCCAGCTGAAAAAACCAAATGAATGCCTTTATGGCAAATGCAAGGAACCCACCTGCAAACCTGTCGATCGGTAGGGATTCTATACCTCGAAAAAGCCCTTGTCAAGGCTTGGCGTCGCAAAAGGCCCTGTGGAGTATGGCCCCGCTTGGTGCGCTGGGCGCTATCGGGAAGCTTCGAAAACGATCCTGCCGCCCACTACGGTCATCACCGGCTTGATGTCTTTGATCTGGTCCGCGGGAATCGTCAGGTAGTCACGGTCGAGCACCACCATGTCGGCCAGCTTGCCCGGCTG
>DATIRX010000517.1:0-2262 GCA_035469225.1 Bryobacteraceae bacterium | reverse complement strand
CCGTCGTGGAACGAGTTCGTTCCTGACCGGCTGATCATCTCGACTTGGGCGCCGCTCGTCCGTCCGTATTCCGCCTTGGCCGAGTGTGTGAACACCCGATACTCCTGCACGAGGTCGCTTCTCAAAGGCATGGCATATCCCAGCGCCGGCGACATAGGCTCCGTCACTATGCCGGGTTCCGGACTATTCCGGGTGAGTTCGTTCTTGGGCCTCCAGGCGGTAGTTTCGTGAATATTTTCCCGGCATAGTCCGGAGGTGTTTTTTCTGACAGGAGGTCCGGCAGGAGAATACCGATGGAACAAGGTTTCAGGAAAGCGCGGCCGAGAAGCGGGACGGCTCGTGGGGTCCTTTTATCAATTGCTAAGAAGCCGAAATGCGTGGCGAGGGCTACGGGAGCCCACGTCCGCTGTGTGGGCGCAGGACAAAGGAGAAATGAAGAGAAGATTTCTTGCAGGGGTCACGCCACCGGGGGAAAGCTCCGCCTCTAACGGCCTGACGACGAGTTGCTCGATTTCCTTAAGAACCAGTGACCAAGACTATTCCGGGTGCTTGCATCAGGGAATGTGCCGAGCCCAAGCATTGACGGGCACTTCGGCAATTCGCGCTCGCGCCACCCGGAATAGTCCGGAACCCGGCATAGTGTCGACTATTCCGGGGCCGGAATAGCAGCCACATCCAGCCCGTCCAGTTTCACTTCGTTGCTACCCACGCGAGAGCCATTCACCCGCGATTGCCCGCTGGCTCCTGGCGACACCTGCATATGTTGATGGCGGTGGACCTGCCTACCACTTTGGCGGGATCAAGGTGGACCACGCCGCGATTCCTCGATAGCGGCGAGTGGTGTAGCCAGGGGTACTGGTTGACATGCGGGCAAGCGCCAGGTCTTCTCCGCATCGATTTCGTACCGCAACCATCAACCAACTGGTTTCAAGAGAAGACGCCGCTGGAGCAATTACCGCAGCGCCGACGGCGGGAAAAGGGAAAGATTCAGACTTCGGGCCCCGCGCCCATCTTTGAGATAGAGTGTTGATTCTCCGCTGAAGCGGAAGTAGCTGCGCCCCGGAGAGGAGTAACATTCCTCTCCAGGGCAGGAGCTTCTGGGAGTCATCACCTCCCATGGGCCCTCCCGAGAATCTTACACGCCAGATCGAAAAGCAAGAGATGCACGGGCGCAAACGGCGGGTTTGCCGGCCGCGGGCCCGGCAGTGCCTGCTCAAGGGATGCGAGCGGCACTTTCGCCCCAAGCATGCGCGCCAGCGCTATTGCAGTCCGCAGTGCCGGGAGGCGGCGCGGGCCTGGTCGGGGTGGAAGGCCCGGCGGGTTTACCGGGCCACGGCGGCGGGCAAGCAGAAGCGGAGCCGGCAAAGCCAGCGTTACCGGAAGCGCGTCAAAGAGCGAAAACCACCAGAGAAAGAGGCGGTTCCGGAGGCCGCGAGGGTCATCAGTAGGAACTTTTTTCGATGGCTGCTGCGACCGGCCCGGCTGTTACGAGTGCTTCCTGCGCTCGCGGCGCTCACCGCTGCAACGGTTCTGTTCGCAGGTGTGCCAGCGTGCGATGGAGCGCGTCTGGGAACGCGAACGACGCTGGCAAAGGCGGCATGGCCTGCCTCGCCGTCTTGCTGGCCGGCGGCCCCGCGCGCGGCTGCCGTAAAAGCCAAGAGATGAGCTTGCCATATTGATCCGCCGCCGGCGCTGGCTTACATTCAGCCTGTGCTGCGCTGGGCTGACGAAAACGTCCGCGAGTTGGAATGCCAGGAAATCGGCGAACACTACGGCCGCTATCGTCTGCATCTGCCGGAAGCGGAACGGGCCATGGCGCGGTCGCTGGAGCGCTACGGGCAGTTGTCGCCCGTGGTCGTCTGCCAGCGCCAGGAACGCTACGAACTGATCGATGGATTCAAGCGCTTGGGCGCGGTACGCAGCTTGGCGCACATCTCGCATCTCTCCGCCCGGCTGCTGGAGGCCGACGAGCGCACCGCCAAGGCGGCCATCTACGGGCTGAATCGCGCCGGCGGCCGGACGCGGGAGTTGGAAGAAGCCTGGATCATTCAGGCCCTGGTGCGGGAAGACGGCATGAGCCAGGTAGAAGTGGCCGAGCTACTCGGGCGCCACAAGAGCTGGGTGTGCCGGCGCCTGGCGCTGATCGAGCGTTTGGGGCCCCCGGCACGGGATGAGTTGCGTGTCGGTCTGCTGTCGCCCACTGCGGCGCGGCAGATCGTGCGGTTGCCGGAGGGCAACCAGGCGGAGGTTCTGGAGACCATC
>DATIRX010000516.1:0-2272 GCA_035469225.1 Bryobacteraceae bacterium | reverse complement strand
TCCAGCGCCCCGTCGCCGAAGAACGTGACCGCCACCCGCGTTTCCGAGCGCAGCTTATACGCCAGCGCAGCACCAGCCCCCAGCGGGACCGTCCCGGCCACAATCGGCACCGTCCCCGGGATGCCCTGCTGGGGCGCGCTCAGATGCATCGACCCGCCGCGCCCTCCGGCGCAGCCCTCGATCCTGCCCAACACTTCGGCGAACAGTCCTTCGAGCGACCCACCCTTGGCCAGGTAATGTCCGTGTGAACGATGCCCGCCCCAGATCGTGTCGTCCGCATCGAGCGCCGCGCACACCCCCGCCGCGATGGCTTCCTGGCCGATCGACAGGTGACAGGGACAACGCGCTTCCCCGCTTTCGACCATGTGGGCGATGGCCTCCTCGGCCCGCCGGATGCGCAGCATGGTCTTCCAGCGCTCGAATAGCCAGCCTTCGGCCAGCCCGCTTTCAGCCGAGCCGGTAGAAAGCTTCCAGGGCGTCGCAGACGGAATGGACATGGTCGTCGGTAAGCGCGAGGTTTAAGGGCAGCAGCAGCACGCGGTCGAACAGCGTTTCGGTAAACGGCAGGTTCGCCTGGAAGTTCAGGCGCGGCCACTGGTGCACGGCTTTCCCGCCCCACGGAAGAGCGCTGCCGATTTGCCGCGACTTCAAAAACGCGCGCAGGTCCTCGCGCCGTTCCGCTTCGATTTCGTAGTTTTGAAAAACATCGAAATGCTCGGCATCGGCGTCCGGGCCCGGAGGCAGCGTGAGCTGTTCCATGCGGCCCAGCCGCGATCTGTAGATGCCGGCCAGCGCACGCCGCCGGTCTACGGCGAGAGGGTAGGAGGCCAGCCGGTAATCCAGAATCGCGGCCTGCAGATTATCCAGGCGCGAGTTCAGTCCCCAGCTCACGATTTCACCGTCCGCCCCGCGGCCGTGATCGCGCAGTTCCAGCACCCGCTGGTGGAGATAGTCGGAGTTGGTCACCACCGCACCGCCGTCTCCCAGGCAGCCAAGCGTCTTGGCGGGGAAAAAACTGAACGCGGCGGCCGCTCCAAAACTTCCCGCCGACTGTCCCTGAAAGCGGGAGCCCAGCGCTTGCGCGGCGTCCTCGACAATCGTGAGTCCGTGACGGGCTGCCATTGCCTGGAGCCGGTGCATGTCCGCCGTTCGTCCGTTCAATTGCGTGGGCAAGATGGCGCGCGTGCGTATCGTGATGGCCCGCTCCACCGCCTCCGGATCGATCAGATGATCCGCTCCGCATTCGACCGGTACCGGGGTGGCGCCTGCAAAGTGGATGGCGGCCGCGGTCGCCACCATGGTATGGGAGCTGAAGATCACCTCATCCCCCGGGCCCAGGCCCGCGGCGCGCAAGGCGATGATCAACCCATCCGTCGCGTTGCCCACCCCCACCGCATATTTCACGCCCAGGAAATCGGCCAGGCTGCGCTCGAATCTCGCCAGATCCTCCTGCAAAATAAACGCCCCGCGCGCGGCAACCTCCTGAAAGAGCGCGGTAAGCTCCTGCGCCTCGGAAAGAAACACATGCGGATAATCGAAGAACGGGACGGAACGAGCGGGTTTTGCAATCATGGGTGCTGCAATCATCGGGTTTACGTTATATGGTTGGCTTCTGCGCGGTCGCGTACAGCACCCGGCAGCGACGCAACTTCGCTCCGCTGCCGTCCAGTTCTTCCAGAGCCGGTGACCGCCGGGACGCTTCCGGAAGCCGTCCTGGCAGCCGGGTTAAACCTCCGTAGAAAATACGCTTGAGCAGCGCTTTGCCCCTCATGGTGCGCGGAACAAGCTTCAACGCGACCGCTGCGCGCCGGCTCCAGCGGATCGCCGAGGAGGCCCCGCCGCCGGTTTCCAGAAAGGCCCCCTGCACGCGGGCCGCAAAGCCCGCTTGCTCCAAAGCTGCCTGCAATTCCGCAGCGGAATAATAGCGGATGCGGAACGGACTGGGATTGAATCCGATCCACTCCGGATTCACCGTCACAATCAGAAGCGACCCGCCCGGCCGCAGGATGCGATGCGCTTCTTGCAGGAATCGAGGTGCGTCGGGCAGGTAATAGATGGCCTCGAACAGCAGCACCAGGTCGAAAGACTCGGGCGGAAACGGAAGCTGCTCGGCAGCGAACCAGCGCAGCTGGATATTGGATTTTCCAGCACACGCCGTTCCGGCCGCACGCAGGTTCTCCACATCCACGTCGCCGGCTTGCACCGACCGGGCCGCGCTCGCTAAGACCGGCAGACCCAGGCCCGCTCCGCAGCCGGCCTCGAGAACGTCCTT
>DATIRX010000515.1:0-9885 GCA_035469225.1 Bryobacteraceae bacterium | reverse complement strand
TCCACTAATGCGTTTGTCGAAACCCACAAGGATCGCCTCCTCGCGGAGCTGAAAGACTTCCTCCGCATTCCCAGCGTCAGCACGCTGCCCGAGCACGTCCCCGACATCCAACGCGCGGCGGATTTTGTCGCCACCAGCCTGCACGCCGCGGGGATGGAAAACGTCGAGGTGATTCTGACGGCCGGGCATCCGCTGGTGTATGCCGACTGGCTGCACGCGCCGGGAAAGCCGACGGTGCTGTGCTACGGACATTACGACGTCCAGCCGCCGGATCCGCTGGATGAATGGATTTCCCCGCCCTTCGAGCCCACCGTCCGCGACGGCAACATTTACGCGCGGGGCTCGGCGGATGACAAGGGCCAGATGTACAGCCACATCAAGGCCATGGAAGCGTTGTTCGCGGTCAATGGTAAATTGCCGGTGAACGTCAAGTTTCTGATCGAAGGCGAAGAGGAAGTCAGCGGCCAGGCGATCGCGAAATACGTCGCCGAGAATCCCGCCAAGCTTAAGGCGGATGTGGCGCTGGTGTCCGATACGGAGCTGTATGCGGAAGGGATTCCGACCCTGTGCGTCGGGTTGCGCGGGCTGATCTACACCGAAATCGAAGCGCGAGGTCCGGCCAAAGACCTGCACTCGGGAATGTACGGCGGCGCAGCGCCGAACGCGATTTTCGGGCTGGTGGAGCTGCTGGCGAAGCTGAAGGACGCCAAAGGCCACATCCACATTCCGGGCATTTACGACGATGTCGCGCCGCCCACGCCTGCGGAGAAACATAGCTGGGCCACGCTGCCGTTCGACGAAAAAGAGTTTCTAAAAAACGAGGTGGGTTCGACGCAGCTCACCGGCGAACCGGGCTTCACGGTGCTGGAGCGCGTGTGGGCGCGCCCGACACTGGAAGTCCACGGCATCGTGGGCGGATTTATCGCGGCCGGCGCAAAGACGGTTATTCCGGCAAAGGCCACCGCGAAAGTCAGCATCCGGCTGGTCCCGAATCAGGATCCGGAGAAAGTGATCGCGGCCTACAAGAAAGCGGTCAAGGACGGCACGCCCGCGGGAATCCAGACCGAAGTGAAGATCCTGGCCTATGGGCCGGCCATCAGCGTGAATCCGGACCATCCCGCGATTCACACCGCCGCCAAAGCGTTCTCCGACGTGCTGGGCCGGGAGACGGTGTTCATCCGCAGCGGCGGCTCCATCCCGATTGTGGGCGATTTCGCCAAGCATCTGGGCATACCCACCATCCTGATGGGCTTCGGACTTCCCGACGATGGATTGCATTCGCCCAATGAGAAATACAAGCTGGCGAACTACTACGCCGGGATCATGACGATCGCCCACTTCCTTGAACAATACGGATCGTGAAGTAACGGGACACGACGCCGGGAGCGTAGCCGCAAGGCCGCCCTCGCAAGCGGAGAGCGTGGTGCGCTCGGCCGGAGTCGTTTCCGTCGCGGTGTTCATGAGCCGCATCACGGGCCTGCTGCGCGAGTCCGTGATGGCGCGCTTGTTCGGCGCCGGACTGATTTACGACGCGTTCATGCTGGGGTTTCGCATCCCCAACCTGACGCGAGACCTGTTCGCCGAGGGTGCGCTTTCCAGCGCCTTCGTTCCCACGTTCACCGAATATCTCAGCAGGCGCAGCCAGGAAGAAGCCGCGCGGCTGGCCAACCTGGTGGCGACGGCCCTGATCATCGTGGTGGGCGCGGTGTGCGCCGCGGGCATGATCTTCGCACCGGCGCTGGTGCACCTGCTGGCGCCCGGATTTGCCGCAGTCCCGGGCAAGTTCGAGCTGGCAGTGAACATGACGCGCATCATGTTCCCGTTCCTGCTGCTGGTGGCGCTGGCCGCGCAGGCCATGGGCGTGCTGAACGCTTGCAATAAATTCGGCGTTCCCGCGATGGCTTCGACGTTCTTTAATATCGGCTCGTTGGGATTCGGCGTCGTGCTGGGAATCTGGCTGGGACCGCTGCTGCACCTGTCGCGCATCGAAGGCATGGCGATCGGAGTGGTGTTGGGCGGAGCGCTGCAGTTGATCTGGCAATTGCCCGCGCTGCACCGCCTGGGATTCCGGTTCCGGCCTGCGCTGGAATGGTCGGATCCGGGACTGCAGCGCATCCTGAAACTGATGCTGCCGGCGATCCTGGGCAATGCCGCCGTGCAGATCAATGTGATGGTGAACACCAACTTCGCGTCCAGCATCAACGATCCGCTGCGCGGGCTGGACGGTCCGGTGAGCTGGCTGAGCTATGCGTTTCGCTTCATGCAGCTTCCACTGGGCCTGTTCGGAGTCGCGATGGCGTCCGCCACATTGCCGTCCATCGCCCGCAGCGCCGCGCGCGGCGATATGGACGAGTTCCGCCGAACGCTATCCCATTCGCTGGGGACAGTCTTCCTGCTGACCGTGCCGTCTTCGGTGGGTTTGATCGTACTGGGGAAATCCATCATCGGGGCGATTTACCAGGGCGGACGTTTCCAGCTTTACGACACGCAACAGACCGCAGTGGCTCTGTCCTACTACGCGATAGGATTGATGGGCTACGCCGCGCTCAAGGTGCTGAGCCCCGCGTTCTACGCGCTGAACGACGCGCGTACGCCGATGCTGGTGAGCCTGGGGTCGATATTGGTGAACTACGCGGCCGCGTCGACCATGATCAAGTTCGCGGGATTGGGACATGCGGGCCTGGCGCTCTCGACTTCGGCGGTCGCGTTGTTCGGATTCGTGGTGCTGTTTGCGGTGCTCCGGAAGCGGATCGGCGGCGTGTACGGGCGGGCGCTGGCCACGCAGATCGGCAAGATCGCGCTGGCTTCGGCGATCATGGGAGCCGCGATCTTCGGCACGTCGCGCGGCATGGAGATGTGGCTGGGAGTGTCGCAAATGGCCCGCCTGGCGGATTTGGGCGTGTCGATCCCGATCGGCTTGGCGGTGTACTATGCTGCGTGCCGGGGACTGGGGCTTTCGGATATCGACGCGGCCATCCGCTCCTTCGCCGGACCGATCCAGCGGCGCCTGCGGCGATCCTCTACCGGCGCAAAACTCTAGGGCCGTTGCCGATCCTTCGGTAAGCCGGCTACCGATCAGCCGGCTTCGAGTTGACATCAGCCCGGACTACTCGTACCATAGCCTCGTTGTTCTAATTCCCCCTTTATTAGCAGGAGTCCCTCATGATGTACTTTCCTAAACAGATTTGGCTAAGCGCCGCACTTGTGTTCGCGCCCGCTGTTTTCGGCGCAAATCAGTGTGTGAAACCCGGCGGCGGCGGCGGCTGCCTGTCCTCCATCAACGCGGCCGTTGCGGCTGCAGGCGCGAATGACACCGTCACGGTAGGGCATGGAACCTACGCCGAATACGTGATCGTCAATAAGCCGCTGGCTCTGCTGGGCGAAAACTCCGCCAACACGATCATTAACGCCTTGGGTCTGGCGGACGGAATCGAGGTAGTTGCAAACCATGTTGTGGTCAGCGGGTTCACGGTGGCAAATGCCAACTTTCAAGGCATTCTGGTGATCAACGCATCGGACGTCACGATTACCAATAATCATGTGACCGGTAATGACCGCAATCTTCAACCGTTCGCCGACGGGGGGCCGGTATGCCCCGGCATCCGGCCGGCTTTCGTGGCCGGTGAGGGTTTTGACTGCGGTGAGGGCATTCACCTGAGCGGCGTCACTCACTCCAGCGTGTCCAACAATCTGGTAGATCACAACGCTGGGGGCATTCTGATCAGCGACGATACCGGTCCCAACCACGACAACCTCATCACCGGGAATACGGTTCAGGATAATCCCTACGATTGCGGCATCACGCTAGCGTCGCATCATTTTGCTCTGAGCCCGCAGGATCCGACAACGGGCGTTTATCACATCACGGTCAGCGGAAACACCTCCGCACGCAATGGACTGCTCACCGGCGAGGGCGCCGGCGTCGGCGTATTCACCGGCCCTCCGGGCGCGCAGAATTGGGGCGACGTCGTCATCGGAAATACGCTGACGGGTAACGGGCTTCCCGGAGTGGCGCTCCATTCCCACACGGTTTTCCAGAAGCTGACCGATATCCTGATCGCCGGCAACACCATCTCCGGCAACGGACCCGATTCCGATCCCGGCACGACGGTTCCCACGGGCATCGACGTATTCAGCGACTCGATGGGCGGAGCGGCTCCCATCACGGGCGTCGTGATTATCGGCAACACCTTTAAGGGCGAAGGAATCGATGTCGCCGTCAAGACTCCCGGCCAGGTCGATGTGCACCTCAATAACTTCTTTGGCGATCTCGGTATCGATAATCTCGGCACGGGTTCGGTGAACGCGACGATGAACTGGTGGAAATGCTCCAATGGCCCGGGTTCCAACGGTTGCAGCGCGCTGGCAGGTCCAGGCGTCCAAACCAGCCCGTGGCTTTCGCAACCTTCGAAATAAGCTAGGTTGGGGGCTGGCTCGCTGGCCGGCCCCTTCACACGGTCAGCAGTTTCCGGAATCCTTCCAGATCCAGCCGGCGGCCGACGTAGAATGTCCCGAATAAGGCGTACACCGCGCTGACGTGGTCGAAGCGCATTTCGTAGATCAGTTTCTTGAAGACCAGGGGATCGTCGGCAAAAAGATCCACGCCCCACTCCCAATCGTCGAAGCCGATGGATCCTGTGATGACCTGCTTCACCGTCCCGGCGTAGCGGCGGCCCACGGCGCCGTGCTCGGCCATCTGGCGCTGGCGCTCGGCCAAAGGAAGCTGATACCAGTTCTTATCTTCGCCGCGCTTGCGATCCATGGGATAGAAACACAGGTATTTGGCCGGCGGGACGTCCGGGAAGAGGCGCGGGTGCATGGCGTGGCGCTGGCGCTCCAGAGTCTGCTCGATTTGGACGTTCCACTCCGGGGTGTGCGGGGCAATTCCCTTTTCCGCCAGATCGTTGTAGGCCTTGCCGGTGGATTCGTACAAGCCCAGCTCGACGACCGAAAGGTAGGAGCTGGTCTGTTCCAGGTAATCCCACAGGCGCAGGTGCGTGAGACACGTCTGGACCTCGCCTAGCTGATCGAATCCGGGGCGAAAATGGACCAGCATCAGGTCGCCCTTATGCCCCAGAAGGCCGAAGGCAGCGCTATTCTGCTTCTGCATGGCGTCCAACATGGAGGAAGCTTCATCCAGAATCGCCCGGCGATCGTCGCCCGGAAGCGCCCGCCAGGGACCCCAGCGCACGCGCAGCATCTGGTGCAAAACACTGGCCCCTTCAATCGTCAGGGGCACCGGCGGCATGTTATCAGGCTTTTCCATCGTCGTCTTTTACTGTATCGCGTTCGGCCCATGCTAAAATCAAGACCCATGCATCCAGATGTTCATCTGGTGATTCAGCTTCAATCGCTAGATCAGAAAATCACCGCGCTCGATAAAGAAGTCGCTTCACTACCCAAACACGTCGCCGTCATTGAGAAGGCCCTGGAGTCTCACCTGCGGAAACTGGAGGCCGATAAGGCCGCTCTTTCCGGCAATCAGAAGGACCGGAAGAAACTGGAAGGCGACATCCAGATGCACCAGCAGAAGATCTCGAAGTTGAGGGATCAGATGCTGGGAGCCAAGACCAACGAGCAGTACAAGGCGTTCCAGCACGAGATCGAGTTCATCGAAAAAGAGATCCGCACCGCCGAGGACCGGATTCTGGAACTGATGACGGAATCCGAGCCTCTGGACCTGAACGTCAAGAAGGCCGAGAAGGCTCTGGCCGAAGAAAAGAAACAGGTCGGGGCGGAAAAAGTGCAGGCGCACGATCGCACCGCGGCGGACCAGAAGGAATTAGACAGCCTTCGCCAGCAGCGCCAGGAGTTCGTCGCCAAGCTGCCCAAACCGGCGCTGGCGGCCTACGAGCGCATTCGCAGAAAGTGGAACAACACGGTGGTCGCCGAGGCGTCCAACAGCCGCTGCTCGGCCTGCCAGATTGTCCTGCGCCCGCAATTCCTGCAGGATCTGCGGAAGGGGAATGAGCTGATGTTCTGCGAAAGCTGCGGGCGGTTTCTGTATTACAACCCGCCGGTCAGCTTCGAAGACGCGGCAGCTTCGAGGTAAGCGCGTCGCGGCAGGAGCGTTAAACCTTGTAGGGGGCGCGCTCGAAGGACTCCTGGACCTCTGACCGCGGGCGCATGCGGCGGCTGCCCGGCCAGTCCAGGCGCATGTCCTTGCAGACCTCGTCCAGCATTTCTTCGGTGCAGACCTTGGTCTCCATGGCGAAGGCGGTCAGCAGCAGGTTGTCGCACACGCCGTTAATGACGCGCGGAATCCCCTGCGTGCGCAGATGGATTTCCGCCATCAGCTCCTCGGAGAACACCTGCTGATTGGGCATGCCCACGCGCGCCAGCCGCGAATCGATGTATTCCACCGCCTCGCGCAGCGCGAACGGAGTCAGGGTGCAGCGCAGCACCACGCGCTGCTTCAATTGCCGAAGATTGGGAGCGTCCAGTTTGCGGTCGAACTCGGGCTGGCCCGCCAGCACGATTTGCAGCAGCTTTCCGTGGCGGTTCTCGAGATTCCCCAGCAGGCGGATTTCTTCGAGCACTTCCCACTCCAGGTTGTGCGCTTCATCGACGATCAGCACCACGGTTTTGCCTTCCTGCGCCTGTTCCACCAACAGCGTGTTCAGCGCAAAGAGAACCTCGGTTTTGGAGGTCCGGGGGCACGGAAGGTCCAGATCGTACGCGATCATCTCGAAAAACTGCTCGACGTTGATGCGGGAATTGAATAGAAAAGCGAACTCGATGTAATTGGTCTCCAGATAATCCCGGAGGCATTCGAGCATGGTGGTTTTGCCGGTTCCGACCTCGCCGGTCAGGACGATGAACCCCTTGCGAGCCTGCACGCCATAGACCAGATTCGCCAGGGCTTCTTCGTGCTGCTCACTGCGATAGAAGAAGGCGGGATCCGGGCTAAGACTAAAAGGGCTCTCCGAAAGGCCGAAAAAAGCGTTGTACATGGGGGAGGATTGAACCCTCTCTATTCTAGATCGATAGTATCACGCAGCCGCTTTAGGGCGAGTACTAGGCGACTTCGAGCAAAACCCAGCCGGGGAGATACGCCGGGCGGCCGCCCTCAAACGCGATCCTGCGGGTCTTGGGGAACGGCAGGCCGGTCTGAAGGGCCTGCTGATGCTGGCTCACCTGCCTCAGGATCGACCGGTAGCTCAAGTCCGCCGTGTCGCCGATGGCGATCTTGGAGAGCATTCCGGCGCCCCACCCCAGGGCGAGCACACAGGCGCCGTTTCCAGCAGATGCCACGCGTTTCTCCAGGTCGGTCAGGGTTTCCGCGAGGCGCTCCAGCCCGGCCACCTGGGCATATTGCTTGTGACGCGCAATCTGGCTGGATGCAAAGGAGTTAGAAGCCTGAAAGAGTCTGTGCCGCTCCTGCAGGGAGGTTTCCTTCCACAGACCTTCGAAAACCGCCCCGGGCGCAGCCATTTCGGCGAACGTCGGGGTGCTTTCATCGATTCTGCGAGCGTCGGCGCTGCCGCGGGGCGATTTCCAGCCCAGCTCGAACCTGCCCGCCCCGCGCGCCACCAGCGTGGACACGCGCAGCAGGTAAATCTTCATCCCGGCGTAAGTCACCGGCGAGGAATCCGCCGTCGAAACACGCCGCATGCGGTTCGACCCATGCGCGCCCAGCACGGCACTCTCAGCCTTTACGGCGGGATTGCGAGGGGGCCGATCCTCTTCCATGCGGGTCGCAAGCTCCCGCAACACATTTTCATTCCAGCGATCGAACACGGCGCCGGTTCGCAAGGCTCCCTTGATCGCTGTGGCGGGCAGGTACGGACCCACGGGCGAAGTCGCGAAGGTCGGGATGAACAGATTTTGCGCCTGGGCGCGCTCCCACACGGGAATGGAACTGGCGTGCTCGAAGGGAATGCGGCGGCCTGCGAAATTCTGGGCGAAGCCGCCCCAGGAGGCGAAATCCAGCTTGTCGGATTTCCTAAGCTGTTCCAGGTAGCCCTCGAGGCGCGGACCCTTGGCCAGCAAGCGAAAGATTCTGCGCTGGTCGAGCACGTTGACGTGGTCCTTCCACACCATATAATCGATGGGCGCGAGCTTCTGGCCGTCGCCGACCAGCGTGGGGGTCAGGCAGGTAATGCGGTATTTCACGAGGCGGCCCTCAAGGGAATGGGGATGGCCAACGCAAATCCGGATCGATACACGGGATGGGCGAAGCCGTCCGGGGCCACATCGGTGGCGGAGCCGCGCGGTTCGATCGAAGCTACCAGCACCGAACCTTCGGAAACCATGCGCGTCTGCTTCTTGTGGTCACCCCAACGCGCGTCGCTTTCCACGCGACCGCCGCGGGTAGTGAGCGAATAGTTTCCCTGAGACCAATCCACGGCGTCCGAAGCGCCGGGATGAAACAGAGACAGCAGCCAGTATCCTCGACCCGCATCCGAAGCGGCGCGGATTTCGAGCAGCCCTTCGGTAATCTCGGGCATTTCCGCGCGACCCCAACCCTGGGAGCGCTTCCCGCCGAATCCGGAATCGCAAAGAAGCCGGAACGCAGCGGTGAGCGGGGCGGTCCACTTGTCGCGGGCCGCGTCATCGGAAAATTGAGCCGCGCACCACAGGCCGCTGCCCGGGGTGAACTCCAGGCAGGCCGTCGAATGGGGCGAGACTCCGGCCCCGTCGCGATCTACACCGGCGCTGGATCGCACCGTCACGCGGAACGGACCGGGTGCAGGCGGAGCACTGAAAGGAAGCAGGCATTCGCTGGGGCCGTCGATCATCCAGCCGTCTTCCGCCAGCGTCTGCCCGGACGCCAGCGATTCGACGACGCTCAGAGGCACGAAGCGCGCGCCTTTCCAGCGAACTTTAGACGAAAGAGGCGGCGGCCACAGATTACGCGGCGGAACGACCAGCAGAGTGTCGCCATGATACGGGAAGCACGAGCTGAATCGAACGGCCGGCTCGGAAGCATGGGCGGTCGCGGCGATCCATTCCTCCAGAGTGCCCAGGCGAGCCATGGCCGAAGTGACCGCCGAATACAGCGAGTCGCTGTGGTAGATGCGATCGACCCGATCGCGGTCGCCGGAATCAGGGCCGATGCGCCACGGCCCGGCAGGCCGCAGGCGGATGAGTAAACCGCTTGGCATGAATCAGCTCGCGAGCTTATCGGCGAAAGACGAATCGTTGACGGCGGTCTGCAGCTGCCCCAGGTCGCCGGCTGCGATCTCGGCTTCCTGGGCGCCGGAAGAGTAGAATTCGCGCCCGCGCCAGCCCAGCTTGAGATTCGCAAAACGGATGCGGCCGCTGCCGCGCGATCCGCCGCCGCCCAGAGCGTCGTCCTCGAGCAGGCGCAGACCTTCGAACAGGCGCGCCGCCAGGGCCTTGTCTTCTTCGCACAGGATGTCGAGAACCATGCGGACGCGGAAGCGCGCGCCGGCGGGCACGCGTTCGAGCGTGCGCGGATTCGCCTGGGACGTAATCCGGTCGATGGCGTTCTCGCTCTTCACTTCGGTGATCTCGTCGTCGAGATTCTCGCGCATCTGCGCGGTGATGCTCTCGGGATCGAGCGGCGCATCGTACACCGCCAGGCGAGCGGGACTGGCCGCGGTGGATTCGAGCGGCTCGCCCTGCACGCGCTCCATGCGTCCGGGGTTGCGGCCGAACAGCAGGCAGATTTCGTCGTCGGGACGGTCGCTTTGATGGATGCGCACTTCCTGGCCGCGTCTTTTGGACAGATAGACCAGGTCGGCGGGTCCGGTGACGCCCAGCGAGTTTTCCAGCAGCGATCGCAGCTTTCCGCGCAGCGAGCTGCCCGGAATGTAGGGCAAGCCGAAGGCGTCCTTGACCACGGGATTATCGGCGCCGCCGATTTCGAGGGATCCCTTGCCCGCGCCGATGTGCAGTCCCGTCTCGCAATGCAGTTCA
>DATIRX010000514.1:0-3365 GCA_035469225.1 Bryobacteraceae bacterium | reverse complement strand
CTGCTCCCATCCGCGGCCAGCACGAAGATATCCGAATTCGGCTGTCCCTCGGCTGGGGTGCTGTACGCGATCCAGCGCCCGTCCGGCGAAATGCTTGCTTCCGGTCTACCCCACTTCAGAGACTTCAGAACATGCCGCGTTCCATCGGCCACCGGCACCAGTGAGATCTGCCAGATCCCGTCCTTGGCCTCTTCGGTGAACAGCACCTGCTTCCCATCTGGCGTCCAGCCCTTCGCCAGCACGTAACCCGCCGGTTCTCCTTTGATCAGGTCCCGAGGCCGCGGATCGCCCCGGACATTGGCGAGCCGCAGCACGAATCCATTCCGCGCCCTATCGAAATAGGTGTAGACGACGAGACTATTGTCCGGCGAAAGGACCGGACTTTCCCCATCTGCGTCGCCAGTAGCGATGTGCAGGTTCGCGCCCGTTTCAAAGTCATGAACGCCTATCCCTTTCAACTCCCAGTCGGTAAAGGGAGCGTACCGGCCATCGATGGACACCAGGTCGTACCCGCCGGGCGACCACACCCGCCGAGCGCTTGGACCCGCCCCCTGCGCAGAAGCCACCTGCGGTCGAATCCCGTTCCCGACCATCACAAGGCACAGCGCCATAGTCAGCGCAAACGCGGGAATTTTCCACAAGGGTCTGGCCGGCGCCGGCTCCGAAGCTATCTTGCGCGACACCCGCCAAGCGTCGATCTCACTCGGATAGGCATACACGCTCGCCCGGCTCTTATGAGTGTGCCGGTGGACCGGAAGCCCCTCTTCTTTCTCCCACCTTCGGGCCGTCCGCAGATCCTTTTTCAGATAGGTCCCGATCTCTTTCCAGGACTCCAGCCTCTGTTCGTCGCTCATGCTGCCTCCAGAGTGCCCAGATTAGGGGAAGAGCAACCCACTGGCAACAGGCAACAGGGGACAAACACCTGAAATAGCCTACTTTCCCCCTCGCAGTGCAGAAGAAGGCAGGAAATTCTCCAGTGCCCAGACCTCATTATTGTCCGACTCGACGGCCGTGAAGAAGATGCTCTTGCCGTCCGGGTGGATGAGAGGCATTTTTATCTCGGCTTTCATAGTGACCCCAATCTTTTCCGCCTCCCCGCCCGCCGCCGGAACCCGCCAGATCGCGCTGCTACCTCCTCTCTCTTCTTCAACAAACAGCAGGTACTTCTGATCCGGACTCCACTCCAGTGCGTTGAAGCGAGACGAGCTACCTAGGTCTTTCGAGTGATGATGAACTTCGCGCGGCTCACCGCCCATCGCCGGAATGATCGCAATGTACCTGGTCTGGTGCTCCGGATCAGAAAGCGAGTTCACGGTATAAGCAATCTGTTTGCCGTCGGGGGACACCGAGAACTCGGTGATATAAGACTCCTTGGTTACCGAGGTAATCTCCGCCGAACGTTCGGTCTCGGCATCACGGCGCACTAAACGCGCCCCTTGAGCATCCCTCTCATGGAAAAAGAAGGCGTTCCCGACTGGAGCTGGGATCCCGAGAAAGAAGGCATTCCCTGCTGGAGCCGGGACCCCGCGTCGCAACTCTTCGGCGCGCCCCGTCACCACGTCCACACGGTAGTGGATGTCGCCGGGCCGGTCGTTCCCGTGCGACACTACCAGAACACTTCGGCCATCCGGGAACCACCTCGGGCCCTGGAAATAGACACTGCGGATCGGCATCGTGGTGGGCACCGCGCGCTCCTCGCCTGTCTTGAGATTGCGGACCACCACGGTCGGTTGCGGACGATACGAATAATACACGATCGACTGGCCGTCCGGCGAGATGGCCCCGCCGCGGTTGGCGTTGACGAAACCGTCCGTCGCGACCACCGGAGGCTTGGTGACTTTCCCGTCCGCGTTCAGCTCTGCCCGATAAACATTTTGCCTTTCATCGCCGGAAACCTCGTAATAGAGAATGCCGTTCCGCCCCATTCCCAGGAGGTTTCCATCAAAGTTAGCCTTAACCATTTCCAGGGGACCCGCCGCCTTCCCATCCTTCACCGGCGCCGTCCACAACGATCGCCCTCCGGTGCGATCGCTCAAGAACAGGATTCTCGATCCGTCAGGAGTCCAAACCGGCTGGTAGTCATTCGCCGCATGCTGCACGACGGCGGATTCCCGGCTGCCGTCGGTAGCAAGGACGAAAATGTCACGCGCATTCGGCTGCCCCTCGGCGGGTGTGGAATACGCGATGAACCGGCCATCCGGCGACATGCTGGCTTCTGCACCGCCCCACTTCAGCGACTTCACCACTCGCGCGGTCCCGTCAGCCACCGAAATCATCTCGATTTTCCAGATACCGTCTTCTGCTCGCTTTACGACCAGGACTTGTTTGCCATCCGGGGTCCAGCCGCTGAGTGTCGCCCATCCCGAAGCACGGCCCTGATCGCGCGTGAGGTCGCGCGGCTTCTGGTCTGCGCCCCTCAGGTCCACAATCCGCAGGCGGTATCCCCTCTGCTTTTCGTCGAAGTGCAGATAGACCACCTGTCTGTTGTCGGGCGAAATCGAGATGATCTCTCCCACCTCGCCCGTGGCTACGATGCGGTCGGTTCCAGTCAGGAGGTCGTGAATACCCACGCCGCCAGCCTCCCAATCAGCGTAGGGCGCGTACCTGCCGTCGGCCGACACCGGGCCATAGCTCACCTGGGCCCACACCTGTCGAGCCACCGGAGCGGTACCCTGCGCCTCCACCCGCTGCGGCCGAAGCCCGTTGCCAACCATCACCAGACACAGCGCCAGCGTCAGTGCGAACGCGGGAATTTTCCACAGGGGTCTGGCCGGCGCCGGCTCGGGGACCACCTTCCGCGATGCCCGCCAGGAGTCAATCTCGCCCGGGTACGCGTAGACGCTACTCCGGATTTTGTGGGGATGCCGATGGACAGGCAGCCCTTCCTCTCGCTCCCATCTTCTGGCGGTGGCTTCGTTCCGCTGTAGATAGCTGCCGATTTCTTTCCAAGAGCTCAGCGGTTGCTCGTCTCGGTTCGTATCTGAATGCTTCGCGCTCACGGGAAATCCTCCTACTCGCGGCCAGAGTAACCGGCAGATACGATTTCCGTTCCGCTCATTAGCGTGCATTCTACAGCAAACACGTAGATTACCTTCGAGCCGCGGCTTTGGTCAGGAAGTTCTCGGTGACCCACACTTCGGTCGGCTTGGGTGGTTCATTCACCTGGAACGCGATCTGCCGTCCGTCAGGGTGTATCCGGGCCACACGCACTTTGCTTTCGACCGTCGCATCAAGTTTGACTGGAGGGTGACCATCGATTGGCACACGCCAGAGCTCAAGCTTTTCTCCTCCAGACAGGACGCGGGCCAAAATCGACATGCTGTCCGGCGCCCACGTATACACCGCCGGTACTTCTGGCTGCGTTC
>DATIRX010000513.1:0-16874 GCA_035469225.1 Bryobacteraceae bacterium | reverse complement strand
ACGTAGTAACCACCCGGATAGTAGCCCGGATATCCACCACCGATATTCACTCCGATCGAAAAACGTGTTTCGGCGAAAGCCGACGCGCACGCCAGCGCCATCAGGACCAGCAATTTTGTTTTCATAAATCTTTGCCTCCTGCCTCACGTATTTGCATCCCGCATTCCAAACTGCATGTGCAAGACATTTGGGAAGTTAGGCCGCGGGCGCACATCCGGCCGGTGGCTGATTTCCACCACCTGAGGCCGATACGGGCCAGAGCGATTTACTCTCGGGCCGCGATGCCCAGCGCTTTCATCTTGCGATAAAGATGACTGCGCTCGAGCCCCAGCATTTCCGCCGCGCGCGTGACGTTACCCTTGGCCTCTTCCATCTTCTTGAGGATGTAGTCGCGCTCCGCCGCCTCACGGACTTCCTGCAGGCTTCCAAAGCGCTCCACGGGTTTGTAGAACACCGCCCGCCGCGCCCGATCGAGAGGAATGTGGCGTGCGTCGATGCGCGGCTGCGGATTCATAATCACAATCCGCTCCATCAGGTTGCGCAGCTCGCGCACATTGCCCGGCCAGGGATATTCTTCCAGCACCCGCAGAGCTTCGTCCGTCAGCTCCTTGGGCTTACGGCCGTAAGCGGTGGTGAACTCGCGTAAAAAATGATCCGCCAGCAGGGCCACGTCTTCCATCCGCTCCCGCAGCGGCGGCACGTGAAACGGGATCACGTTGAGGCGATAGAACAGATCCTCGCGGAAATTTCCGCGCTCGATCTCCTCTTCCAGGTTCTTGTTGGTGGACGCCACCACGCGCGCATCCACCTGCACCGATTCCGACGCACCCACCGGCTCGAAGCGCTGCTCTTCCAGCGCCCGCAGAACCTTCGCCTGGGTCTTCAGCGACATGTCCCCGACCTCATCCAGAAACAGCGTCCCGCCGTGGGCTTTCTCCAGCTTCCCGGTCTTGTCCTCCTGAGCGCCGGCGAACGCACCCTTGCGATGGCCGAACAGTTCGCTCTCGATCATTTCCTCCGGAATCGCCGCGCAATTCACTTCGACGAAAGGCTCTCCCGCGCGGGCGCTGGCGGCATGAATGGCGTGGGCGATCAGCTCCTTGCCGGTTCCGCTCTCCCCGAAAATCAGCACGCGGCCATTGGTCGCGGCCATCAGCGTCAGTTGCTGGCGGAGCGCCTTCATAGGCACGCTTTCGCCGATGATGCGAGTCTCCTGGCTCCCGCTTTCCTTCAACCGGCTGAGTTCCAGCTCCAGCCGCCGCTGCTCGACGGCGTTGTGGATCACCACCATTACTTTCTCGATGGTCAGCGGCTTTTCCAGAAAATCGAACGCGCCCAGCTTGGTCGCCTTCACCGCGGTTTCGATGGTGCCGTGTCCGGAGATCACCACCACTTCCGGACGATCGGCGAACGGGATCTCCTGAATGCGCGCCAGCGTTTCCAGGCCGTCCATGCCGGGCAGCCATACATCCAGCAGCACCACGTCGTAGGCGTGCCGGGCCAGCTCCGCCAGGCAGTCCTCGCCGCTTTCCACCGCCTCGCAGGTGCATCCTTCGTCTTCCAGAACGCCGCGCAGCGATTCCCGGATGCCCGGCTCGTCGTCCACAATCAGCACCCGCGTGTTCTTCACGCGCGGACCTCAGCCTCCGCGGCAAGCGTCTCTGCCATGGCCACCGGAACCTCGATGAAAAAACGCGTGCCGGAAGGCCGGTTGTCTTCCACGCGTATGCGGCCGTTATGCTCGCTCAGGATATGGCTGACAATCGCCAGTCCCAGGCCGGTGCCGCGTCCTTTGGTGGAAAAGTACGGCAAAAAAAGCTTTTCCTTGTCCCCCGCCGAGATTCCGCAGCCGGTATCCGCGATCAGCAGCTCCACCGAATCTGCGGACGTCGCCCGCGTAATCACCACGAGCTGCCGGACCATGGAGTCCCGCATCGCTTCGGCGGCGTTGTCCACCAGATTCACCACCACGCGTTTGAACTGATCGGGATCCACGTGGACGCGCGGAAGGTCCGGCGCCAGGTCTGCGTGCACGTGGATTCCTTCCAGCCGGCCGTCGAAAACATCCAGTCCGTTGCGCACCACTGCATTCAGATCGCAGGGCACCATCTGGGCTTTCGGAAAGCGCGAAAACTGCGAGAATTCGTCGGCCAGCGTCTTGACCGATTCCACTTCGCGCGAGATCGTCGCGGCGCATTCCCGCAGCACGCGGTGTGAATCCGCGGTGGTGGCTCCACGGTCCAGCTGGCGCGCGATCCGCTCCGCCGAAAGCGCGATGGGAGTCAATGGATTCTTCAGCTCATGCGCGATCCGCCGGGCCACTTCGTGCCAGGCCTCGGCTTTTTGGGCGCGCAGCATTTCGCTGGTATCTTCGAGCACCACTACGTAACCCGGCGCGTCCGGCTCGTGCGCGGGCAGAGCCGAAACAGTCACCGCGAGATGCAGCACCTGGCCGGGACGTTCCAGATCCACCTGGCTGGCCGCCAATCCCGTACGCCGCGCGCGCTTCATCAGGTAGCGCAGCTCGGCCGCATGCTCGGACGGGAACAGGTCGCCCAGGGTCGAGGCGTGCTCCACCTGCTCCGGCGGGAACAGCCCGCGCAGAGCGCGATTCACGCGCTGGATCCGGCCGCCGGCGGTCAGGGAGATCACCCCCGTCGGAATGCTTTCGAGAATCGCTTCGGTGAACCGGCGGCGGCTTTCGAGCTCGCGGCTGTTGTCCTCCAGACCGTGCACCATTTCGTTAAAGCCGCGCACCAGCGATCCCATCTCGTCGTTGGCGATCACGTTCACCCGATGTCCCAGGTTGCCCTTGCGCACCTGGCTGGCGGCATCCAGCAGCGCGGAAATCGGGACGCTGATTTGCTTGGCCAGCAGGAGCGCGATCCATGTCGCCACGAACAGAACGAACAAGGCGATCAGCAACAGAAACAGCAGATACAGCGTCCGCAGAGCTTTCGAATCCTTGGAAAGCTGGTTGTACTGGTTGACGTAGGCCTGGATCTGGCTTTGTTTCTCCTCCAGGTCTACGCGCGGTTTTACGCGAACCACTAACGTGCCGTGCCCGGGGAGGCCCGCACGCGCGGTAAACAGCTGCCCGCTGGCGACGGACGCGCAAAGAATACGGGGAGGACCCTCCGGCGGATCGATGCGAAGTTCTGCGATCCGGTTATCGCGGCACACCGCGGTGAAATCAGCGGTCCCACTCTGCACTTCCGGAAGCAGCACCATCCAGCGTGCCAGGGCTTCCGCGCGGAACTGCACCTCTTCACCCAGGCCGGTGGCCGCGTCCCGCAGTTGAATATTCATCCCCTCCGCCGGGCGGGTAAACCATTTATCGAGATTGCGATTCAAGACCGCGTAGCTCCACAGGACCAGAAAAATCACCGGCACGAAACTTAATGCCAGGGCGCCCAGAACCAGCTTGGTCTTGATACGGGACCCCTCCTGATTCCGGTGGCGCTCCAGGTACAGCTTGACGCCCTCGCGAAACAACATGAATCCCAGCGTTACGGTGAGCAGGAAGATCAGCGTGGAGACGGCCCAGAAGGCGAAGGTCTGCGCGGCATTGGTGGGTGCGTACTCGCCAAAGTCGAAGGAAACCTGCCACTCCACCAGCACCAGCAGAATCACCAGCAAGACCAGCCCCGCGCCGAAAAGATGCCGCTTGCGCATTCGTCTATCAATTATAGTGGGGTCAGGCTTTCAAGCCTGCCGTCGGCTTTCCAGCCGGCGCTGTATCCTGGAAGTTCTCTCTTGATCACCCTATGAATCGCCTTTCCTACGCTTTTCGCGCTTTCTTCTCCCTGCTGTTCCGCGGCGTGCTGCCGCCCGACATCGCCCAGGCTTTTGGATACTCCAAGGCGATGCCGGTGAAGGCCCCGCCGCCGCCCAAACCGCAGGCAGGGCCATCCGCGGGCGCCATTCAGATTTTGGGCATCCTGCAGCGCGATGCCCGGCTGGTGGATTTCCTGATGGAAGACATCGCCGCGTACTCCGACGACCAGGTAGGCGCCGCCGTGCGCGACGTGCATGCGCAGTCCCGCCAGGCATTGGAGCGCTATCTCCGGCTGCAGCCCGTGATCGACGGAGTGGAGGGGACCTTCACCAAAGCGCAGGGTCTCGACCCTGGTTCGCTGAAGTTCGTAGGGAAAGTCCCGCCGGGCGGCACGGCTCCCGGCGGCGTGCTTCGCCACAAAGGTTGGAAGGCCGAGAAAGTGGACCTGCCCGAGACCGGGCTCACGAACGTTCTGGCGCCCGCTGAACTCGAGATCGAGTAATCTCGCCCGCCATGAACATTGGAATCGATCTGGGCACCACCAACTCGGCGCTCGCGTTCATTGACTCTGCGGAAGCCGGGGCTGAAGATGCTCCTGCCATTCGGATACTCGATGTCCCGCAGTATGTCGCGGCCGGACGCGTGGAAGCTCTCCGCACGCTGCCCTCGTTCCTGTATCTGGCCGGTCCCGGGCCGGATCAGCAATTCACCGGAACCTATGCGCGCGAACAAGGCGTGCTGGTCCCGACGCAGTGCGTGCACTCAGCGAAGAGCTGGCTATCCAACCCGGAGGTCGACCGGACCGCCAAGATCCTGCCCTGGGATGCCCAGGAAGCCGGACGAGTGCTCTCGCCCGTGGAAGCGTCCACGCGCATCCTGAAGCACCTTGCGGATACCTGGGCCAAGTCGCAGGGATCGCCGCTGGGCGATCATCCGGTCGTCCTGACGGTGCCCGCCAGTTTTGATGAGGAGGCCCGCGAGCTGACGGTGATGGCTGCGCGCGAAGCCGGAATCGAGAAGCTCACCCTGCTGGAAGAGCCCGCCGCGGCGTTCTATTCCTGGATCGCCAACGATCTGGCCCGTTCGCAAAAGAGTCTCTTTGACGGCCAGAACGTGCTGGTCTGCGATGTGGGCGGAGGCACCAGCGACTTCACGCTGATTCGCGTCACGCGCGAAAACGATCGTGTGGATTTCACCCGCACCGCCGTTGGAAAGCACCTGCTGCTGGGCGGCGACAACCTGGATCTCACGCTGGCCTGGCTGGTGGAATCCAAGCTCGGCAAGCAGCTTCCCTTGCGGCAGCGCAGCGCCCTCCGCCGGCAGTGTGCGGCCGCGAAGGAGAAACTTCTCTCAGACCCGAATCTGAAAAGTGTCGAGATCACGGTGCTGGGCGGTGGAGCGTCGCTGGTGGGCGGCACGCTCAAGACCGAGATCACCCGTGACGAGGTCCTGGAGCTGGCCCTGGACGGATTCCTGCCGGTCTGCGAGCTGACCGACAAGCCGCAGGAAGAAGCCTCCAGTCCTTATCGTGAATCGGGATTGCCGTATGTGTCCGATCCCGCGGTCACGCGGCACCTGGCGGAATTTCTGGCGAGCGCGGGCGATGTCCGCCCCGACGCCATCCTGTTCAACGGCGGGTTTTTCATTCCCGAAATTCTGCGCCAGCGCGTAGCCGACGTGATGGAGCACTGGTATGGCCGGAGGCCGGTGATCTTCGAGAATCGCGACCTGGATCTGGCCGTGGCCGTCGGCGCGGCCTATTATTCCTACGTCCGCTCCACCGGCGCCGGATTGCTGGTGCGCGGCGGGCTGCCCCGCGCCTATTTCATCGGACTTGCGGGCAATACCGGTGACTCGCTTCGCGCCATGTGTCTCGCGCCGCGCGGCTCCGAAGAAGGATCCAGCATCGAAATCGATCCGGGCAATCTGCAACTGGTGGCCAATAAGCCCGTGGCGTTCCGCCTGTATAGCTCGCGCATCCGCACCGAGGATCGCGCCGGGGATGTGGTCACATTCAGCGCCGAAGAGCAGCGCGACCTGCATCTGCACGCTCCGCTCCACGCGGTCTTGCGATTCGGCAAAGCCGGCGAGCGTCTGGTATCCATCAAGCTGGGCGCGAAGCTCACCGAAGTGGGGACGCTGGAAATCTGGGCCGAATCGAAAGAGTCGGAGCATCGCTGGCGGTTGCAGTTCCAGTTGCGCAAAGCGGCCTCCGCCGAAACAGCCCGGAGACCATCGGCGGTCATCAGCGAAGAAGCTTTGCAATCGGCCGCCGCGCTGATCCCCCAGAGTTTCTCCACCGGCGTGCTGGAACCGGCGCAGCTGCCCGCGCGCCTGGAACAGGCCCTGGCCCTGGGCCGCAATTCGTGGCCGGTTTCCGCGATCCGCGTGCTGGCGGATGCGATGCTGGAGCTCGCGGACGGCCGCACCCGCAGCGCCGCGCACGAACTCCGATGGCTGAATCTCTGCGGCTTCTGCCTGCGCCCCGGCTTCGGATTTCCGGGAGACGATTTTCGCGTCGAACAGGCCCGCCGCGTCTACGCTTCCGGCCTGCAATTCGCGAATCAGATCCAGAATGAGATCGAGTGGTGGATTTTCTGGGGCCGCGTGGCGGGAGGGCTGAACAAGAATCAGCAGACCGACCTGTTCCAGCGCCTTTCGCCCGTCGTATTGCCCAGAGCGTCAAAACGTCCCCGGGTGAATCCCAGCTTGCTGCGGGAAATGTGGCGCACCGCCGCCAGTCTGGAATTGCTCCCCATCCAGACCAAGACCCAGTTGGGCGACGAACTGATGCCGCGCATTCTCTCCGGCGACTTCGTCGACACCGGCCTGTGGTGCATCGCCCGACTGGGCGCGCGCAAGCTGTTTTACGGCCCCATCAATCAGGTACTCCCGCCCGCCGTCGCCGCGCGCTGGGCGGAACAGCTTCTGAAGGTCGCGAAAGCCGGCGACGCGCTGGCTTCGCTCGCCAGACAAACGGGCGACGCCGCGCGCGACCTGCCTCCCACCACCCTGAGCGCGGTGCGCCGCAACTTCCCCGATCTCGATCTGGATCGCGATCCCTCGGATAACCTGGCCGCCATGGGCCGCATCTTTGGCGAGGACCTGCCCGCGGGCCTGGTGTTTCATGAATGAGCTGGAGATCGTAGAGCGCCTCCGTCGCATGAGCGGGAAAGGCGGCCGCGGTGTAGTCCGCGGCATCGGCGACGATTGCGCGGTGTTCCGCCCCAACGCCGGCGAAGATCTTCTCCTCAAGACCGACCAGTTGATCGAAGGCATTCATTTCCCCCCGACCATGCGCCCGGAAGTGATCGGGGAACGGGCGCTGGCACGCGCGCTCAGCGATATCGCCGCGGCCGGAGGCGACCCGCGCTGCTGCCTGGTGGCTCTGGCCGTCCCCGCCACCCACGCGGACCGCTGGATTTTGTCCTTCTTTCGCGGATTGTTGCGCCTGGCCAAGCGCACCGGAACCGTGCTCGCCGGCGGGGACCTGGCCCATGACGATAAAGCTCACTGCAGCGTGATGGTGGTAGGGGCAGTCGCGCGTGGCAAAGCCCTTACCCGCGATGGCGCGCGGCCCGGCGACTTGCTGTACGTTTCCGGAAGCCTGGGAAAACCATGGGATCAACGCATCCAGCCCCGGCTTGCACTCGGCCGCAGGCTCGCGGGTAAAGCCACTGCGTGCATCGATCTGAGCGACGGTTTATCGCTCGATCTGCATCGTCTGGCGAAGGCTTCGGGCGTCGCTGCGCAGGTGGATCTCATTCCGATGGTTCGACGCGCCAGCCTGGAACGCGCGCTGCACGGCGGCGAAGACTACGAGCTTTTGTTCACCCTGCCCCCACGCGTGAAGGCTCCGGCCGGAACTATGCGCATCGGCACGATGGTCCGCGGCCGCGCGGGTAGTGTACTTTTCGAAGGCAAGAAGCTCGCCCCCCGCGGCTATGACCATTTCGCGTGAGGCCGGGCGGGGCGTGCCTGCCTACTCGGTCGGCGCGTAGTACCCCGTCCGCCAGTGCGCTTTCACGGGAGGCAGACCCTTGGGAGGAACAACCTTCACTTCCACCAGGTGATACTTTCCGTTGCGTTCGGTGTTGGCCGGCACGTAGCCCAGCAAATACCGGTTGCGCAGGTCCACGCTGATTTTCTGGGCGATATCCGATAGCCTGGCGCCCGCCGTCTTGAACATCCGGCCGCCGGTCTGCTCGGAGATGCCGTTCAGCACTCCGCCGGCGTCGGTATAGTTCGGATCCGCAAACACTCCGATCGAATAGATCAGAACGTCGCTCTCCTTCACCACATTCTTGATCTCCGTGGAGGTATAGCGGCTGTTGTTCTCGCCGCCGTCCGAGATCACCACCAGCGCCTTGCGCTTCTTCGACGATTTCTTGATCTCATGCAATCCCAGGAACACCGCATCCAGCAGCGCTGTAGAACCCCGCGTGTGGGTGAACAGCAATTGGTACGTGATTTTCGCGGGATCAGCAGTCAGAGGCACCACCAGTCTCGGCGAGCTGTCGAATTCCACCAGCGCGAACTCATCCTCCGGATTCGCGGTCTTGAAGAACTCCGTCGCGGCCATGCGCTCTTCCCGCTCGGCGCCGCTCATGCTGCCGCTGGTGTCAAACACCAGGCCCACCGCCACAGGCTCGTCTTCCATGGAGAAGCTGGTGATGACCTGCTCCACCTTATCGTCGAAAACACGGAAGTTTTCCCTGTCCAGGCCGGCCACGGGACGATTGTAGGCGTCGTTCACCGCCACCGGCACCAGCACTTCCGTGCGATCCACTCGCAGATCGGGACGCGGGATCTCAGCCGGCGGCTTGACTACGGCCTTCTCGCGGGAGGGAATCGATACCTGTCCCAGAAACACCAGCGGCAGCAGCAGGGCAGCCGACGCTGCGGAGCCGATGATGTGCCGTCGTCTCATGGCTCAGATAGTATACTCGGAACACCAGTGCTGTTCGCCTACCCTGCCCTTCCGATTACCGCTATTGCCATTCTAAGCGCCGCCATCGGCGTGTGGTTGACCTCGTTTTCGGGTCTGTCGCGCCGCCTGGTCCCCTTCGGCGGCGGAGTGCTGTTGGGTGTGGCCCTGTTCTGGGTGCTTCCCGAGATGGCGGAATTCTTCAGCTGGCAGCGCGCGATTCTCTGGCTGACCGGCGGATTTCTCCTGCTGGCGGCGATTGACCGGTACGTGTATCCGGTTTGCCCAGCCTGCTCCCATTCCCACCACCACGAAGCCTGTGTAACGCGCCTCCACGGATTCGCCACTCCCCTGCTGGCGGCGGCCGCCCTGCACAGCGCACTGGACGGCTGGAGCGCTGCGGCGGGTCAAAATTCCGGATTCAGTCTCGCGCTCATCGGCGGAATCGCGATACACAAGATTCCCGAAGGACTTGCCCTGGGTGTGATCGCCCGTGCGTCGCTGGGCTCGCGGGCTTCCGCACTGGCCTGGTGCGCGCTGGCCCAGTCGGCGACGCTGGCCGGAGCGGGTCTTGAATCCGTGCTGGCTCCGCATCTCGGGTCGCAGGCATTGCACGCGCTGCTGGCTCTGGCCGGCGGCAGCTTCCTGTACCTCGGCGGACACGCCGTGCATGGCGAAGTGCGCCGGATCGGGCCGAGCCCGGTGATTGTGCCGGCGCTTACCGGAGTAGCCGGATCCAGCGTCCTGCGCCTGTTCTTGCGCTGACTAAGCGACGCTCGGTCGCCGCCGATGCCAGTCAGTCTGTTTCTGGAACATATTCCCGATCGCCACCAGCTGATTCTCGTAGAACGGACGCCCCAGCAGCGAAATCCCTACCGGCAGGCCTTCGGCAAATCCGCAGGGCAGCGACAACGCCGGCAGCCCCGCCAGGTTGCCCCCCGGAATCAGGGCTTGCCGCGACTTGGTCGGCGGACCCGGCGCATCCAGCGGCTCGGCGACCTTGGGAGCCCCTCCCAGCCGCGCAGGGGAAAGCACCATATCGCAGTTCAGGAAGAGATCGCGGAACGCTTGCTTGACCAGCGTCCGTACGCGCATCGCACGCTGATACTCGGTCGCGGGCAGATCCAGCATCGCCTTCAATCCGGCGATCTGGTGCCGGTCGGCCAGTTGATCCACCTTGCCGCTGCGGATCAGGTCTTCGAAAATCGATCCGGCTTCACCTGCGATGATGGTCCCCACCAGCGCCCCGTAGGGAAACTCCGGAATCTTGATTTCCTTGAGCTTCACGCCCAGCGACTTCACCACCTCGAAAGCCGCGCGCAGAGCCGGCTGTGCGGAAGGTTCTGCTCCGTCCTCGAAATCCACCGGCAGGTAGCCGACGGTGATATCGCCCGGCTTGCGTGAGTACTGCGGCGTGTAATTGAAATTGCGTCCGGCCGATCCGGGATCTCCAAGATCGGCGCCGGCGATCTGATGCAGCACCAGAGCGCAATCTTCCGCGGAGCGGCACATCGGCCCCAGCTTGTCCAGCGTCCAGGAAAGGGCCATGGCCCCGCGCCGGCTGACCAATCCGTAGGTGGGGCGCAGGCCGGTCACGCCGCAGAACGCCGCCGGTGTCAGAATCGAGCCCGACGTTTCCGATCCGATCGCGAACGTTACCAGCCCCGCCGCGACGGAAGCGCCCGAGCCGCTCGACGATCCGCCGCTCCAGCGCGTGGGGTCCCAGGGATTGAGACCCGGACCCGTCAGAGAAGCACCCGCGGTGCGATAATCTCCACCCCCGGCCAGCTCGATCATGGACAGCTTTCCGATCAGAATCGCGCCCACTTTGTTGAGTTTCTCGATCACCGCGGCGTCGTAGTCGAACACCTGCCCGGCATAGGGTTTCGCGCCCCAGGTGGTCGGATGCTTTTGCACGGCCAGCAGGTCTTTCGCACCGTAAGGAATGCCCTGCAGCGGGCCGCGGGTGCGGTCAATCTTCAGGTCCCGATCCACGTCGCGGGCCTGGCGTACGGCTGACTCACGAAGCGAGAGCGCCAGAGCATTGTAGCGCGGTCCGACGCGCTCCAGGCGGTCGCAGAACGCGCGCGTCAGCTCGACGCAGGAGAACTCCTTCGCGCGCAGCTTGGCGCTCAACTCAGAGATGCTGGCGAAGAAAATGTCGGGAGCGATCGCGGCCACGTGTTACGCCTTGAACTGGAACGCGGGCTCGGTGGTCATCGGCAGCGGAACGCGGGCGATGGTCTGCGTCGCAATGCGCTGCCGCGCTCGAGCATCTTCCAGCTCCGCGTCTGCGGGAACTTGCGCCTGCGCGACGGCGGCACCCGCAAGAACAGCACCCAGCTGTCGTCTGGAAACATCCATGCGCCCATTATAGGTTGTATGCAGGACCGGCGATCTGGCCGCCGGTCAGGCGTGCGCCGAGTGATCCCGCACCGCCAGAGCCTCCAGCGCCGCCTGCTGCATCACCGCCCGTGGCGGGCGCTCGCCGGTAAAGATTTCGAACTGCCGGGCGGCCTGCTCCAGGAACATTTCGATCCCCTGGATCACCTCCGCGCCCTGGGCTTTCGCGCGCCGCAGCAGCAGCGTTTCCATGGGCGTGTAGACCATGTCGAACACCAGCCGCGACGGGATGCGGCCCTCAAAGAAGCACTTTTCGCTGTTCGGCGACATTCCCAGCGGCGTGGCATGCACCAGAGCGTCGAACCCCCGTGCGGCGGCCTGTTCGCGCGAGAGCGCTTCGGCCCCGCAAATGGATGCCAGCGCGCGCACGCGATCCAGATTGCGCCCGGTCACGGCCAGCTTGCTGCCCGCCGCCGCCAGCGCGAAAACCGCGCCTCGGGCTGCCCCTCCATTCCCCACTACCAGGACGGAAGACTTATTCAGCCGGATATGGCGCTCGAGTGGAGAGGTCACGCCGGGCGCGTCCGTATTGGCCCCGCGCCATTTGCCGGCCTTGCGCCACACCGTGTTCACGGCTCCGATGCGCCGGGCCACCGGATCCACGTAATCCAGATAACGCAGGATTTTCTGCTTGTGCGGGATGGTCACGCTGAAGCCCGCCAGCGGCAGGTCTTCCGCCATCACGAAGAAATCTTTCAGCTGCCCGGGATGGACCAGGAAGGGCAGATACACCGCATCCACGCGCCGCGCTTGAAACGCCCGGTTGTGCACCGCGGGTGAAATGGAGTGCCCCACCGGATCGGCGATCACTCCGTAGATCTTCCCGTCGCGCGAAAGTTTTCCCACGCGATACATTCCTCTCAGTTTCTTCGCCGTCACTTGGCCCGACGCGGTTCCACCGGCCATATTCGGCGCGGCATAGGTATACAAACCGCCGAACGCGGGTGAGAGCACGCGCGTGGGAAACCCGGTTTCGCCCATCGCCAAAAGGACCGTGGGTATTTTGGGATGCGACCGCGCCAGAGACAGGACGCGTGAGTTGTCGGAAGGTTTTCGTGCCGTGGTTACCACTTTGTAGGCGTGCGCCGGAATCGCCACCATCCGCTTCAGCACCGAGTCCAGCCGCGGCGGAGTACCGCCGTAATTGTGATAGGACAGGACCAGGAACGCTTCGGATCGCAGATGCGCCAGATGATTCTCGCAGTTTTCCGCGCTCTCCACTTCGATATCCAGAGCCTGCGCTCCGGCCTCCCGCGCGGCTTCCAGAATCTTGAGCTGTTCCTCGATGCTGCCGGTGAAACGGCCTTGATTCTGGCGCCGCCGGCAGGTGGCGAGAATCATGCAATCCGGATGCTTGGCAAGAAACTTCCGCAGCGCGCCGACACCCCGTTCGGGAGAAGCCAGATAATCCAGGCGGAATTCGAGGAAGCGTTCGCCGCAGTCATACTCCGCCTTGGCGTTCGCCAGCAATGACTCTACGTCCGGAAATCCCAAGGCGATACAGATGCTCGGGAAAATAGTATTCTGCCCCATGAGCGACAGAACAGCATATCACGCCGACCCCTCACGGCGTCTGGCGCTGCCTCGAGCGCGATTACGGATTCGCGACCTTATCGCGGCTCTGGCTTACTTCGCTTTCGCGCTGCAACGCTTGTCCGAGCCGGATGAGGCTCTCGCCGGAGTCAGGGACCGGGCAGTTTTGGCAACGGCTGGTATCGTCCCACTGGACGCGTTCGGCGCTATGCAACCCAAACCGGTAGCTCAGTACCAGCGTGATCATTCGCATGCCCAGCCAGAACGCTTTCCTCTAAATCTCCGGTCACGCTGGATTCACCTACCCGCCGGCGATAATTCACCGGAATCTCGATAAATGGAATGCCGTGCGCGATCACTTCCATCAACAGCTGCGGGCCAAAGTGCGAGCCGCCGATTTTCAGGAACGGCCGGATTCGTTCCATCGCTCTGCGGTCGAAGGCCCGGTACGTGCACCCCATGTCTGTCAGCATGGTGGTGTTAAACAGGAACTCCGTCATTTTTGCGACAGCCCAATTACCCCATCGCAGAAACGGCCCCATGTTCGCGCCCGCCAGATAAACTCGCGACTGGTGCGCATACCGAAGACCACCGGCACGTCGTCCGAATGGGCCAAAGGCTTCAGCAGATCGTGTCCGCTGAAGGTGCCATCCTCGTGCTGGAAGTCGAACGCCGCCGCACGTATCGAGTCTTCTCGTTAAAGTGAAAGGCGTAAAGCGTGGTTCGGCATGCACAATCCGCCAGCCGAGCGAACGCAGGAAGTCCTGAAATCCGGCGTCGGTGTAGGGCGTGCGATGCGTGTTGTCGTCGAAGTAACGCCGCGGTTCCAGCTGGAAGTTCCGCTGAATGGAGATGAAGCGCCCGCCCGGACGAAGCTTGCGCTCGGCCTGGGCCAGGATTTGTGCGCCCTCTTCGAGCGTGAAGTGCCCGGCCCGGCGCGGGTCGTACGGAAATCGAATGTTGTGATATTCCGTATTACAAAGTCTCGCTCGATGCCGGCTGATACACATAAATTCCATCCAGAAACGGTCCATTGATGTGCTGGACCAGACGATAGTGCTTGCGTACTTCTTCCAACTGGCTGGCCGGCAGAGTTCCGATCTCGGGTCCGGTGATCCGCTGCTTCTGAAACACGTCCTCGCTCAGAATGACCGTCGAAAACGCGCCGCGCGCCAGGTCCCGCCGCACCGGTTCGGGATCGATCCGCCCGGCCGACGTCAGCAGGTTGTAGATCAGGGGCTCGACGTCCATTCTTTGCCGCAATCGCACCATGGCGTTGAAGTCCGTGGAGAGAACCAGCCCGCCGGTTGCCGGAACCAGCGGGCGGAGCTGCTCGATTTCCGCGCGGAACAGCTTCTCATTCGCCAGCCGAGCGATCAAAACGTTGGCGGAAACCCTGTAGCCGATGGCCATATGCAGCGCCAGCGGGATCAGCAGCAGCGTGATCCAGCTCTTGCTTTGCCCGAAATATAACCGGAAAAAGTCGAGCTGGTGCAGCCCGATAGCCGTGCAGATGGCCAGCAGCAGCGTGGACTCGATCTGATAATTGGTGTCGGAGCCGATCTTGGCAGCGGTTCCCAAAAACATGAGCCCGGCGAATCCCAGATAGATGCAGGGTGCGAGATTACGGCCGCGCCGCATCCGGCTGAAGGAGGCCACCAGGATCACCAGCAATCCGGAAGAGATCGAAGCGAAATAACGGAACTGAGCGAGAAACTTCGCACCACTGAAAGGATTCATATTCGCGAATACCGTGTTCGCCAGAAAGCGTCCGTCGAGGGCGGCGTTGATCCCCAGGACCAGCGCGGCCATTCCGGCTCCGAAGATCGCCCCGAACGTGAGCGCTTTCTTACGGTCGCGAGTCCACAGCAGGACCAAGATCGCCAGGGGCGCAGCGACCATGGTCTGCTTGGTGAAGAGCGCCAGCGCCGCGCACACCCCCGCGATCCACAGCGTCGATTCTCCTCGCAGATGAAAGCGCGAATACTGATAGAAGGCCGCCAGCGCAAAGAACGCTGCCAGAGTATCCACCTGTCCGACGGTTCCCCACGATGCCAACAGCGAGCTCGACGCCGTCGACAGCGAGGCCACCCAAGCCGCATGGCGGTCGCCGGTGTACAGCAGGACCAATTTCCCGGACAACAGGATCAGGCTCAGCAGCGCCGTCAAACTGATCCAGCGGCCCGCATGAAATGCCGATAGTCCGAGGCGGATCAAGCCGGATTCAAGCCAGTAGAACGCCGGCATGTAAGCGCAGACGGTGTACGGATAGTGCTTCAGATCGTAATACAGCGTCCCATCGTGCACTAGCATCAGAGACTGCGCCGCCACCACCGATTCGGCCGGAGATAGCTCGTTCGAAGCCCACAGCATGGTCGCGCCATAGCACAGGATCACGACGGCGGCCATCGCCGAAGCCACCCACAAGCCTCTTCGGAACCAGTTCTCAACGATCGAGGATATGGGAGCGCCGGTAAGCTCGGGTGTGGACGCAAGAGCCATCGCTTCCTATAGGTTCGGCAGATTCCCGCCGATCCTCTAGGCTGGTGTTACCCCCTTCACGTCCGTGGGCCTACGTCCTCCTGCTGATCTCGCTGGCGCCCTCAGCGGCGTTCCTGTGGCATCACAGCGACCTTCCGGGGTTTGGCGATCTCCACGACGACAGCCTGTACTACGTATCCGCGAAGTCGCTGGCAGAGGGCCAGGGCTATCGCGTCGAGAGTCTTCCCGGGAAGCCGCCGCAAACCAAGTATCCGCCTCTCTACCCGCTGTTGCTCTCGATGGCCTGGCGCGTCAATCCTGATTTCCCCCAGAACTTGCCCATCGCCGCATGGATTTCCTGGCTGGCGTTCCCCGCCGTCGTGATCCAGCTTCGGTGGCTGTTTCCACGCTTGGGCGTCACCGGCTGGCGGGCGTGGCTGCTGATAGGCCTGGTGGCGGTGAATCCGTACATGATGGTGTTCAGCTCGACGCTGGTTTCCGAGCTGGCGTTCACCGCGCTGATGATCGCCACCCTGTTGCTGATCGAGCGCGCGGCTGAAGACGATCCCGCCGGAGACATCGCGGCGCTGTCCGGTGCGGTCGCGGGCCTGGCGTATCTGACGCGTTCGGCCGGTATCGTCTTTTTAGTCGCGGGGCCGGCGTATCTCTGGATGCGCGGCAAACGTCGCTCGGCTGTTCTTTGCGCGGCCGCGATGCTGCCGTTCGTGCTGGGCTGGACGATCTGGACGCGCCTGCACCAGGTGCCCACCAGCGATCCCGCGCTGATCTACTATACGGATTACTTCCGCTACGAGCTGTATTCTATTTCGCTGCGGGATCTGCCGCTGTTTCTTTGGAGAAACGTGGATGGTCTGCTGTTGGGGCTCGGGTCGCTGGCTCTGCCCAACATCGTGAGCTCGTTCTTCTTCAAGACCGTGGCCCAGGTGATCGCCGTCGCCATGATCGCGGGCGTGGTTCGAATGGTCCGGCGCGGCCAGGGAGTCCTGTATGGGCTGTTCGCCGCGGGGAGCTGCGCGCAGTTGCTGGTGTGGCACTTCCCGCCGAACGAACGCTTCATGCTTCCCCTTTTCCCGCTGGCCCTGGCCGGCCTGCTGACCGAGATGGAACATCTCTACGCCATGCTGCGCGCCGGATTGCGTCATCGCGACGCCGGCCAGCGCGTGGTGGCGGCCGGGATGCTCCTGGCGGCGGCCGGCATTCTCGGCGCCTGTATCGGGCTTCAGATTTACGTGGGACAAGTCCTGCTGCCGGACCAGGAGCGGGCGCATCGCGAAAGCAACGCTTCGCGCATCGCCATCTACAACTGGATTCGCGCGAAGCTGCCGCAGGATGCGCTCCTGTTGAGCGGCGAAGACGCGCTGGTGTTCCTGCATACGGGCCGGCACGCGATGCGCCGCACGCTGCCGCCGCCCTACTGGTACCGCGAAGATCACGCCCGGATTGTCGACTGGATGAGCAACGTGGGACCGTTCAGCAGCGAGCACGGGCTGACTTACTTCGCCTTCTCGGGAGTCGATTTCCGCGAGGGGATCGGCAGCGACGATCGCGACGCCATCGAGAAAGCCATCCGCTCAAGCCCCGATCTCAGCCCGTTGTACCAGACCGAAACCGCGGCGGTCTATAAATTCCACTAGACCATCGCACCCTTCCACTTTCCCCGGCGGAACAACAGCATGCCGGCGACCGCCAGCGTCGATTGCGCGACGGGAATGGCGGTGAAGATCCCGTTGA
>DATIRX010000512.1:0-2785 GCA_035469225.1 Bryobacteraceae bacterium | reverse complement strand
GGCTTCCCCGCGCCGCCGCGCCATGAAATCGCGCACGTAGCGGAGTTGGCCCGGGCCGCCGCCCAGCAGATCCGATTCGAGCGCCACCACAACATCCGCGCGATCCATTTTGTAATGACACTCCACGTATTGGCCGAATGCCATCTGCGCTCCCTTGCGCGCTTCGTCACGGCCCGCGGGCTCGTACTGAATCCACTTTGCTCCGGGATACGCCGCCAGCAGATCCTTCAACTGGCCGGTCAGCGTGGGTGATGTCATGGTCTCCGTAAGAATCCGGAGTCCGGACCCCGGAACCGGCCGTCCTTTTTCAACCGCCATTCTCGCCTGGAGGACGCCCAGGAAATCACTCCACAAGCTGATGCTGCCCAGGTTCATGATCGACTGCGAGCGATCCGGATCGTACAATCCGAGCGTCGCTGCCTGCGAATAAATGGTGGTGGCGCCCAGGCTCGCCGGGTGATCCGGGTTTCCTTCGACCTTTGTCGGCCTGCCCATGTTGCTTTCCACCAGCACGCCCTGCGCGTAGCCGCCAAGCGTCAGCGCGCTCGCATAAAACAGCGGACGCCCCGGGATGATCTCCTCCGGTTGCCGCACGTAGGGCACGATGTACTCCACGGGCTGCTTCGTGCAGGCGCTGAGGCCTGCAAGGGCCAGCGAAGCGCCCATCACCTTCAGGAACCCGCGGCGACTCACTCCGTCCAGCCATTCGGACGCGTTTTCAGGGAATTCGCGGTGCAGGTATTCCTGGAACTCCTTCGTGCCGGCAATCTCTTCCAGGCTTCGCCAGTATTGCGGACCTTGCCGGCTTTCCAGCTTTTTGCGGATCTCGGAAATGTCGAATGTTCTCGGTTTTGCGCTCATCGATGACACGTGGAACAGCTCGTTAACAACGTCACGCTCTGAATGTTGTACTTCTTGGTCAGCTCCCTTCCCAGCGCTTCCTGGTCGTCGGGAGGCTGGTAATCCATGTTGAAGACTTCCTCTTTGGGACGGATGTACTGCTCAGGATGGCGGTGGCAATTGATGCACCATTCCATGGCCAGTGATTCCTGCTGATACATCAGCGGCATTTTGTTTACCTTCCCGTGGCAGGTGTCGCATCCGATCCCCTTGTTTACATGAATGCTGTGGTTGAAATACACAAAGTCCGGTAGATCGTTCACACGGGTCCAGATCAGCGACTTCCCCGTGCGGAAACTTTCACGCACCGGCTCGAGATAGGGGCTCTGATTCCAGATCATGGAGTGGCAGTTCATGCACGTGCGGGTCGGCGGGATCCCGGCAAAGCTGGAAACCTCCACCGACGTGTGGCAGTAGCGGCAGTCGATGCCGAGCCCACCCGCGTGATGCGCATGGCTGAATTGGACCGGTTGTTCTCGCGCCACACCGGCCTGCGTCACATAGGAAGACCGCTGGATCGCGTTCAGCGCCCAGCCCATCACGGCAATAAAGATGACGGCCCCGAAAATGCTCACTCTCGACAGAGTATTCGCACTCGGATGAAATATCTGCATGAACTCCCGGACTCCCGACCCGCAAGCCCAAAACTGGAACTTTGTGAAGGCAAGAATATACCCTATTTGGAAAAAAAAGTGAATCGGAGGAGGGATTCTCTCGCAGAGCCCGCGTCAGCATAACAAAATGAGCGCCGGCCTCCGGCCGGCATTATGGAGCGCCGGCTTCTAGCCGGCATCGGAATTCGCGGGCTTCAGCCCGCGGTAGGGGGCTGGTTCTAAACCCGCACCGTTACTGGTATCGGTGCGTAAAAACAAAAGGGCGGAGCCGAGCGGCTCCGCCCCTGAATGTAGAACTCGCGATCTAGTTGACAGTCACCTCACCGAACGTCCCAACCGTTTTCTTGGCCTGGAAGCCCACGGTGCCGTTATGGGCGCCGTGCGCCGGCAGAGTGATCAAGGGAGTACCATCCACGGTGACCTGGAATTGCGTCCCGTCGAAGGCGACCCTGGCGCGGTAGAGAGTGTTCGGATTGATCGTAGCGGTTGCCTTCTGCTTGGCCACGACGGAGCCGTTGATTCTTTCCTTGAGAATCCACTTGTTGGTTTCTTCCTTCATGAGCAGTTCCATCGTGTTTCTCGAATCCACGTACCATCCCAGCATCCAGACGCGGTTGCCTGCGCCGCCGGCGGTTTGCATCGTGCTTTCCATGTAGCAGGCGCTGCAGCCCGCGAACACAGGCGAGGCAACACCAATAGCCTTTCGGTTGGCAGGTGTTGCGGTCAGGACTCCGCCGGCTTCGTTCCATGCCGGCTTGATGTACGTCCAGTCGCCGGCCAGAACGCCGTCCTCGAAGTCATCGCAGAACAAACACGAGGTGATGTTCAGCGTGTAGGCCTGCTGACCGGTGCATCCGGTGTTGTCGGTAGCCGTAACGGTGATGTTGAATGTGCCCGACGCGGTCGGTGTGCCGGACAGCGTACCGTCCGCAGCCAGCGTGATGCCGGCTGGCAGAGGATCACCGGTGGTGAAGGTGTAGGGCGCCGCGCCACCGCTTGCTGTAATCACCTGGTTGTACGCGCTGTTCACAGTCCCGCTCGGCAGAGTTGCCGGGCTCAGCGTTATGGCCGGGCACGAGCTGATGGTCAGCGAGTAATCGATGGTGCCGGTGCAACCGTTGTTGTCCGTGGCCGTGACGGTGAAGTCGAAGGTCCCGGTTACGGTCGGTGTGCCGGACAGCGTGCCGTCCGTAGCCAGCGTGATGCCGGCTGGCAGCGGGTCACCGGTGGTGAACGTGTAGGGCGCCGCGCCGCCGCTGGCGGTGATCAAC
>DATIRX010000511.1:0-14824 GCA_035469225.1 Bryobacteraceae bacterium | reverse complement strand
GTGCGGGAATTGGAGAACTTCATCGAGCGGTCGGTCATTCTTTCGCGGGGCCCGAGCCTTCGCGCGCCTTTGTCGGAATTGCGGTCGGATGGGGAAACCACCAGTGGCTCCACGCTCGAGGAAGTGGAGCGGGATCATATTCTGCGTGTGTTCCGGGAATCCGGAGGAGTCGTCAGCACTGCGGCAACTCGTCTGGGGATGCCGCGGACAACCTTGAACGCCATGATGAAAAAATTGGGGATTTCCCGTGCTGACCTATAGAAGAGCGCGCAAAAGGGCCACTGGCGTGCATGGTTCAACACGCGAGAAGGAGTGTTGACTCATGCTTTGGACGATTGCAGTTATCCTGTTTGTGATGTGGGCGCTGGGACTGGTCACCGGCTTCGCCATATCCGGGTTTATTCACATTCTGCTGGTGCTGGCGATTGTGGTTGTTCTCATCCGTGTGATTCAGGGGAGGCGGCCGGTTTTATAGAGTTGTAGACTTGAGAGGGTTTTCGCCGTGAATGCAAAACGAATTTCGATGGCCGTTCTATGCGGCCTAGGCGGCCTGTCTCTGGTAGAGGCGCCGCCCGTGCGGGCCGAGAGCGGAGGCGGCGTGCCGACGGTGGAAACCATCCTGGCCCGGATGGCTCGGGCGCGCGTGGAAAACCGGACCCAGCTGCGCCCCTACAGCGTCACCCGCAGCTACCGGCTATTCGGAGCGGAACGACTTGTAACCAAGGCGGAAGTAATTGCCGATCTGACCTTCGTGCCGCCCGATCATAAGCACTACGCAATCCGGCAGGCGAGCGGAATGGGGCTGGGCGAAAAGATCGTCCGGCAAATGCTGGAACACGAAACCGACATCGTGAAGGACTTCGGGTCCACCGACCTGACGGCGTCTAACTATGATTTCCGCGTCGTTCGCGAGGAAGAATTGAACGGCCGGCACTGTTACGTGCTGGAAATGCATCCGCGGCGCAAGGACAAGACTCTGCTGGGAGGCCACATCTGGGTGGACTCGGCCAGTTATCGTCTTCTCCGCACCGAGGGCTCACCGGGCAAGGCGCCCTCCTGGTGGCTGCGGGACTCGCACATCGTGTTGAACTACGGCGAAGTGGGCGGCATGTGGCTGCAGACGGCTTCGGAATCCACTGCCAATGTCCGGTTCGTGGGCCAACATACCATGGTGGCGCGCGACCTGGACTATAAATTCAGCGACCTGGCCGCGGGCGTAAGCGCCGTCAAAGGCCGCTAGCCCGCCCGCACCTAACCTCACACCAGCCTGCTGACCATACGGCGTCACATGACCGTATACGGTTAACTGCGCAGGGGTATTCCTTCGAATGCAGGTCCGAAATCCGGAGGAAAAGTGAGCGCATGCAACACTTCCCAGAGTCGGTCCGGTGCGTGCCCTAGCTAACACAGTCGCTACCGCGACGAAAGAGGTAGGGAAATGAAACTAATCTTAGCAACCATCGTCGCCCTGACGCCGCTCATGGCCAAAGACTCCGAGCCGGCCCAGCGACTGAATGCGGCCGCCGCCGTGTTCTCAGAAGTCATGGCCGCGCCGGACAAGGGGATTCCCCAGGAGATGCTGGAACACGCCCACTGCATCGTGATCGTACCGGAACTCAAGACGGGAGCTTTCATTGTCGGCGCGAAATACGGCAAGGGATACCTTTCCTGCAGAAACAAAGTCGGGCCGGGTTGGTCCGCGCCAGGCACTGTCCGCATCGAAGGCGGCAGCGTGGGATTCCAGATCGGCGGCTCTTCCACCGACCTGATCATGCTGGTGATGAATGCGCGGGGAGCGGATAAGCTGCTTTCGAGCAAGTTCACCCTGGGCGCCGAGGGATCCGTTGCAGCCGGTCCGGTCGGCCGCACGGCAACAGCGCAGACCGACGCTCAGATGCACGCGGATATTCTTTCATGGTCACGCTCGCAGGGGCTGTTTGCGGGTGTCGCCCTGGAGGGAGCCACGTTGCGGCAGGACCTGGATGATAACGCCACGATCTACGGCAAACGGCTGGAAAATCGAGCGATCGTCACCGAGAGACGGCGGATTCCTGTCTCCGCCGCCAAGCTCATCAACTTACTGAACAAGTACTCGGCGCGCGAGGAACACGCCGGCTCGAAGTAAATACGAAACGAACACTGAGGGAACAAAATATGAAAAGAATCACAATAGGACTCCTGTTGGCCGGCGCGGTCCTGACGGCCCAGTCTCAAAACCAAAGCCAGGAACGAAGAGAGAATGCGGACCGGGCCGCATCCGGGCTGACGCCCATCTATCGCGTGACGGTGACGGAGCGGGTCGCCAAGGCCATCAGTTACCAGCACCGCAGCGGCGCCACCAAGATCGATTTCGGCGGCACCGCGCTGATGCCCAACGCCCATGGGGAAGCCAAAGTAGAGAGCAAGAAGGGATACATCGAAATCGAAGTGGAGTTCCGCAATATGACGGAAGCCACGCAGTTCGGCGGCGAGTACCTCACCTATGTTCTGTGGGCCATCACTCCAGAGGGCCGCGCGTCCAACCTTGGAGAAATTCTGCGCGGGGGCGGGACCAGCGGCAAGCTCGACGTGACCACCGAACTGCAGGTGTTCGGCCTGGTCGTGACGGCTGAACCTTACTTCGCCGTTTCGCGCCCGAGTGATGTTGTGGTGATGGAAAACGTCGTTCGCACCGATACCGTCGGCAAGATCGAGCTGATCGACGCCAAGTATGAATTGCTCGAACGGGGCCAGTATCAGCACTTGGCGAACGTGCTCGACCTGAAAGTCAACAGCAAGATACCCTTGGAGCTCTACGAAGCCCGTAATGCGGTAAACATTGCGCGAACCAGCGGAGCCGACCGCTTCGCCACCGATACGTTTCAGAAAGCCCAAAGCAACCTGAAGCAGTCCGAGGCGTACCATGCACGCAACGCCGGATCGAAACCGGTGACCATGACGGCGCGGCAGACCGTGCAGATCGCGGAAGACGCCCGCGCCATCGCCGTGAAGCGTCAGGATGAGGATCTGCTGGCCGCCGAGCGCCAAGCCGGAGCGGCCCGCGAAGCTCGCGCCGAGAACGCTGCAGCCAGCGCGCAGTCAGAAACGGCACGCATTGCGCGAGAATCCGCCGCGGCCCGGCTCACTGCCCAGGCCGAAGCCGACCGTTTGAAACGCGACAGCGACGCGCGAGCCGCGGCCGCCCAGAACGAGGCCGACCGCTTGAGACGGGCCAACGACGCCCAAACAGCGGCAGCGCTAGCTGAGGCCAACCGCTTGAAACAGGACAACGACGCCAAGACTGCGGCCGCCTTGGCGGATGCAGACCGGCTCAAACAGCAGAATGACCTGCTCGCTGCCAATTCCCGGACGGAAGCGGATCGTCTGAAACGCGAAAACGATGAGCAAAGGTCCCGGGCCCAGGACGAGCTGGACCGCGTAGCGGCCGACAAGCGGCAGTTGGAGCTGGACAAGACGGCCCTGCGCGCCCAGCTACTGCTGCAGTTCAACACCATTCTCCAGACGCGCGACACGGCGCGCGGCCTGATCGTCAACATGTCCGACGTGCTCTTCGACACAGCGAAATTCTCGCTGCGGCCGGAAGCCCGGGAGAAGCTGGCCAAGGTGGCGGGGATTGTATCGGGACACCCCGGATTGCGCCTGGATGTGGAAGGTCACACCGATAATGTCGGCGGCGATGAGTACAATCAAAAGCTGTCGGAAGAACGCGGTGGATCCGTACGCGATTTCCTGATCGAACAGGGAATGGCGAGGACCTCGGTGGCCTCGGCGGGCTTCGGCAAAACTCAGCCCGTAGCCTCGAATGAAACCGCCTCAGGCCGTCAGCAGAACCGTCGAGTGGAGATGGTCATATCCGGTGAAATTATCGGCCAGGTGATCACGCTCCCGATCGCTCTGAGGTAGTCCTGCCACGGAGTCGCGCGATTAGATGGGCGCCAGCCAGGGCGGCTGGCGCTTATCACGCGTACTCGACGATGCCGCCCGCAAGAAGATCCTGAATGGACTCCCGGTTGAATCCCTCGCGGAATAGGCTGGCGGCGGGCGTGGGCGAGGCTAGTTTTTCATACACGGTCACTTCGTTCCGCGAAGCAGTCCGATACAGACGATCCAGTCCCGGTCCAAATACAAGCGTGGTGGCGTCATGCGAGAGGGGCGGAAGAGGCGCCTTCTGGATGAGTGCATCCAGCACCTGTTGCGGTTGAGCGTGGAAGCGCACCAACCCGGCGTAGTGGCCTCTCTGCAATAAACAATGCCGGGAATCCAACGCGCTGGGATTGGGCCGCTCGAAATGACTTACTCCCTCACTGGCTCTCAGTGCCGCCAGTTCCAGCATGCATACCGTTAATTCGTGAGAGGGATCCGTAAGATGCCTGCCGATGAATTCCAGGAAGGCGGCGGATTCGGCGCCCACAAACGATCGAGCTCCTCCGCCTGAGCTGGTCCACTTGTTCAAGAGCAGACGTCGGGTCTCGTCCGGCAGAATCGACAGAGTTAGGAAAGCGGCTTTGGCCGCCCGTCCGGCACACCAGGACTGTTGCACCTTGACGGTGAAGCGGAATCCGGCGGTTTCCGCCAGAGTCAGAAGGTAACGGCTTTCGGCAGAGGTGAGCCCGGCATGCTCAAACCGATCGCCTCGGCCGGAGGCTCGCACCATCTGCCCGATCGCGTTCTGATAATCGAGTAACGCCATCGCTTATCCCCGCTTACAGCGCTCCCAGATTTTACGGACCCGTCGGAGCTCTTGCTGGATCGCATCTACCCCCAACCGCTCGGCGTGCGAATCGAGCATTTCGAACACTACTCCGCCGGCCAGCGGACAACGAGGCAGAGCGTATTCCAACAGCTCCCAAACCGCTTCCGGCACACGGCCGTCGTGCGCATCCATCCAGAAACCATCGCTCCAGGAACCGCCGGCAACGTGGATTTCCGCTACCGCGTGTAAGGGCATCCTGTCGATCGCGGAGAGCGGATCCACCCCGAGGTTGATCGCATTGCAGTAGATGTTGTGCAGATCGAGTAACTGAAAGCAGCCGCTGTTTTGCGTGATCCTGCGCATGAGTCCGATATCATCGCCGACCTCAGGATCAGACGGCGCATCGGGCAGGTAGTACGCCGGATTCTCCAGCAGAAAGGGCACCTGGTAGCGGTCCTGAATGGCCAAAATGCGCCGGCTGACCAGGTCCGCCGCCTCCTTTGTCGGGGGAAGCGGCAGAGGAACGCCCACTTCCAGCGTCTCGCCGCCGTCGCCGCCAATCGTTTGGAACCCGAGATGTTCGCTGTGCCAGACGAACGGCCACCTTGCCTGGAATGCGTCGAGCATCTGGAGATAGGCATCATTCCATCCATGCGCTGAGCCGATCGACAGCTCCACGCCATGAACTACCAGAGGGAGCGCGGCGCAAGTGTGCCGCGCTCGCTCCAGCTGGGCCGGAACAATCTCGAGTGAGACCGCATCGCTCACGGGACGTTGCCGGCAGATGGTCTCCGGCGTCATCTCGACGAAATCAACCAGCCCCGACCGGTACAATCCCGGCGGCAACGAGCTGAAATAGGGAAGCCCTATGCCTAACTTCGGGATCACTCTTCCAACTGACGGCCCTGCAGACATCTGTTTAGAATCCTTCCGTATGCAGCGAAATCACTCCTTGCTTGGTCAGGTCCGGACCGGGATCGCCCAGGAAGTCTACCCGAAGCAGAGCCAGCCGGCCACACTTATCGCAGCCCGCCCTCCCCAGGATATTTGCAACCAGTTGATGGACCACCTCAATATTCTGGTGATGCGGGTTGAGGGTGACTGTCGCCGATTTTGCGTTTGCCATGTTTCTAGCCTCCGTTTGAAGTCAGCTTCCCTGGTTGGGGTCGCTGCACTCCTCTAGTGACAGTCTCGGCCGGAACGTTTCACGATCGAGCGAACCGCCGGGGTGCATGTACTAAGATGAAGACTCGGCGACGCCGAGGATATTGTGGAGCCACGATTCTCATTTGACGCGGACTATGTTCAGCGGCTCAGGGAAGAGGATGATGCGACCACCGAGCACTTCGCCCGGTACTTCGGCGATCTGATCCGCATCAAGGCCTTGTCGCGCCTTCGATCCAGGCATGTCGCCGAAGATGTTCAGCAGGAGACTCTGCTGCGCGTTCTCCGTAACCTCCGGAGGGGACTGATCGAACACCCGGAACGCCTGGGAGCCTACGTGAACACGGTCTCCAATCACGTGATGCAGGAGATGTTCCGCCGGGAGAGCCGGCTGGGGCATTTCCCGGCAGACGCCGGTGAGATTTCCAGCGGGCAACCCAGCGTCGAAACGGGCCTGCTTGAGGACGAACGGAGGAACCTGGTGAAGCGAGCGCTCGGGGAGCTTGCCGACAAGGATCGCGAACTGCTTCAACGAATCTTCCTGGACGATGACGATAAAGATTTGGTTTGTCAGGAGTTTAACGTCACGCGCGAATACCTGAGGGTGCTTCTGCACCGGGCTAGAAGCCGCCTCCGCACTGCCCTGAGCCGGGGGCGGGCTTCGGCTTGACAACTATTTAGCTGCCCCATGTAATGATTCGCGGTCACCGGACACTATGGATTGAGGGGGCGAATGGAACACGAACAAGCGGTTCAAAACCTGGCGGTCGAATGCTACTTGATGGGGGAGATGACCCCAGGGGAACGGGAAGCGTTTGAACAGCACTATTTTGAATGTGGCGTCTGCGCCGAGGATGTGCGAACGGCGTCTCAGTTCCTGGAGGACATGAAAGGGGTTCTCGAGGATGGCCGCCAGCCGTCAGCCGTGCCCAAGCCAACCCGCGAAGCCCGCGGGCAACGGTCCCCAGGGTGGACCTGGACTGCCTGGCTGCAGCCGCAATTCGCGACTGCCTTGGTGGCTGTGCTTGGAATCGTCGCTGCTGTCGAGACTTTTTCGACCATTCCCAACCTCAAACAGCAGGTCCGTGAAGTGAGCGCCCCCCGGCCCGTACGCTCGATTACGCTAAAGCCCCAAACCCGCGGCGCTTCGACTCTGCTGACCGTCCAGCCGGGCGAAGCGGCGCTAGTGACTCTCGATGGCTTGGATTTGCCGCCTGCCGCGGCAAGTCGACTGCAATTTGTCGTAAAATCGAACGATGGCCAGGACGTTCTTAGCTTTTCTGGGGAATATCCCGGTCCAGACGAACCAGTTATTATTTCCTTTCCAAAGCTAGATCTGCCTGCGGGAAACTACGTGCTCCAGGTTGAGACATTGTCCACGGCTGGAACGGCGAGAGAGCTGGGACGATATCCGTTTGAATTAAAACCTCAATAAGGAGCTAGCCGACAGCATGGATCCTCGCGAATATCCCAGTCGTTATCTGCATATTTCAGGCGCATTTGCCTTGGGTGGAACATTTACACACGTCGCTCCTGGAGTCGACGTTCAAATCCCGACCGTCGCTCCGGTGCACTTGCCGATGGCCGGGGGAATTTCTGAAGTGAAGGTTAAGAAGGTTTCTCTCGATTGCCGAAAGGTGAAATTTGGGGCGATCGATCGCAAGCTGCTGAGCAAGTTGAAGAACAAAGAGCTGTTCTCGATCGGCTCGGCTTATGCCTATTGCCGGAGCGAGCCGGAGGTTCCCGGAAAACCCTTCAGAAACAACTGTGTGAGCGAAATGAGCTCCTTGCGGCTGGGCGACAAGGTTTACTTGAAGCACAGTTTGCTCAATATGCAGTCATCCCATGATCCGGCCAAAACCCGTTTTCCCCAGATCACATTTGGCGCAACCGAAATCAAGGGGCTGAAGCTGGGAAAATCTGAGCTCAAGATCACGCTGGATCTGGAAACGTTTAACCGATACCCTACCCTCGAAGAGCTTGAAACTGCATTTAAGAACGATCCCAAAGTGCGTGCCCGCCTGACGCCGCGATTTCTGGTCGATCCCGCCACCGGCGGTTTCCATAGGAACCCCTCCGGTTACGTCGTCGGTTCTATCGTGGAGAAGGTCGAAGGTCTTCCCAGCGATGCCACCTACAACGGCTATACCGTGCACTGGCCTCCCTTCGGCAATCTCATCCTGGGGGAAATGGTGATCACGCCCTACATGCGGCGGATATCGCTGATCCGTTTCACGTATTCGAACGGGTCGGGTGGCTCGGGCTGCTCGGGCGGAAGCACGCTTCCCTAAAAGCACATATCCTTGGGAGATGCGGCCGCGCGTCCTCCTGGTAGCGATCCTGGCCGTCACGGCGTGCTCGCGGCGTACGGCTAGCGAGGTTTATTCGGAGGCGTGGGAATCTTTTCGCCGCGGGAATCTGGCGAACGCGCAGAAGTTAGTGGATGCGGGGGTCAAAAGTCACCGTAACGATCCGCCAGGGTCTGTGGTGCCCTTGCGCTTGCTGCAGATCGAAATCCTGTTGGGCCGGGGGGAGGCGGTAGCCGGCCAGCGTTTGCTGGCCGATTTGCCGGACCCTCAAGATCCCCTGTTGCATCTCCGGTGGCTGGTGGATCGCGCCGACGCACTGACCAAGCTCGACCATCTGGACACAGCCGCCGCATTGCTGGATGTGGTGGAACGAGCCACTGGAAAGTATGTCTCCGCGGAGCCTGTGTTGCGAGGCCAGCTCTTGCGGGGCGGGGTGATCCTGGGCCGCACGGGCCACGCCGCTGAAGGTGAGGAGGTGCTTAAGAGAGCGGCTGCATTGGCCATCGAGGCAGGCGATCCCTACATCCAGGCCAGCGCTCTTTTGAACCTCTCATTTATCAAGTTTCAACAGCAGCGCTACGATGAATCCCTCGACTATGGCCGGCCTGCGCTGGAGCTCGCGGAGAAGTTTCACTTTGGACGTGTGGCCGGTTTGGCGAACAACAACCTCGGAAGGGCCTACACCATCCTGCGCGATCTCGACCGCGCGGAAGAATGTTTGAACAAGGCGGTTACCCAGCTTAGAGAAATCGGCGACCGGCGCAATCTCGAAAACGCTCGCGGAAATCTTGGCAATGTGTTTTTGCTGGCCCATCGATCCGATCGGGCCGCCCCGCAATTCGAAGAGGCCATCAAGACCGCACATGAAATCGAAGCCAGGACGGATGAAGCCCGCTGGGCCGGTCAACTGTCTTTGACTCTGATCGAGCAACGGAATTGGGACGGGGCTGAATCTTGGAATCGCGTTGGATACGCGCTCAACGAGCATCTCAAGAACCCCGAGAATCCTCTTGACCTGAAATTGAATGCGGCGGCTATCGCCAGCGGCAGGGGGAACCTCAAGGAAGCCGAGCGCCTTTACCGCGAACTGATCGCAGGCAGCACGATTCCGTACCTCGCATGGAACGCTCACGTCCGCCTGGGCGCTTTGCTCGCGAGCGAAAATCGCGTCTCCGAGGCCGAGCGGGAGTATATGCAGGGAATCGACGTTCTCGAGCACGTCGGCTCTGCCTTGCTCCGGGACGATCATCGCCTCACCTACCGGGACGCGCAAATAGGGTTCTTTCAGGATCTGGTCGAGTTGTTGGTCACCGTGGGCAAGACCGATGATGCGCTGCGTGTCGCCGAATATAGTCGAGCTCGCTTATTGGCGGAAAAACTGGGCGCTGAGGCCACCACCATTGATCAAGTCAAAACCGAGGCGTTTCAGCGGTATGCCAGCCGAAACGGCGAAGTATTGTTGTCCTTCTGGCTGGGGCCGAAGCGCTCTTTCGTCTGGGTAATCAAGCCCGGGCGCATTCGTCTGCATGAACTGCCGCCCCGCAGCGAAATCGCCGATTCGATCCGTGCTTATCGCAAAGTTGTCGAGGATGACTTGCGCGACCCCCTGGAATCTCCACTCCCGCAAGCGGAGCGCCTCCGTACAATACTTCTCGATCCGATTCGATCCGAGCTGGCAGGAACATTGAAGGTGGTGGTGGTGCCGGACGGAGATTTGCACGCTCTCAATCTGGAAACGCTGCCGGTGGGCGATCACTACTGGATCCAGGATGTGGAGTTGTCGGTGGCCCCTTCCCTTATTGTGCTGGCGGAAACGCCACAAAAGAAAAAAACAACGTCATCGCTTCTGCTCGTAGGAGCTCCGGTTTCTCCCAGCGCCGACTATCCGGACTTAGCGTCGGCTGAATCCGAGATCGAGGGAATCGCCCGCCGATTTCCCGGTAAGCCACGCTTGATCCAAACGGGGCTGCGGGCGACACCACGCGGCTTCCTGGATTCCATGCCGGAGCGTTATTCGATGATTCACTTCGCCGCGCATGCCGAGGCCAATCCGCAGAACCCCCTGGAATCGGCGATCATCCTGTCCAGAGGCGGTGGTGTCTTTAAACTCTACGCCAGAGATATCGCCAACCTGAATCTGGGCGCAGATCTGGTCACCATTTCCGCCTGCCGCAGCGCCGGCGCGCGGACCTACGCAGGGGAGGGCTTAGTCGGCTTCGCCTGGGCATTTCTCCATGCCGGGGCACGGGCGGTGATCGCGGGACTGTGGGACGTCAGCGATCGTCCTTCCGCCCAGTTGATGGACAAACTATACGAAAACCTGGAGTCCGGGGCCAAACCCGCCGCTGCCCTGCGACTCGCGAAACTGGAACTCCTGGGGTCTAAGGGCTCCTTCCGTAAGCCCTATTACTGGGCTCCCTATCAGACCTACATCCGGTAGCCTGGCAAAAAAATCGGTGAAACGATTTCCCGGCAGCGATCACTAACAATTAGTAAGCGGTCGCGTAGAACCGCAAGCCGAGTCCTTCGGAGGAGAGGAGTGGCGGATCCCCTTCCCGCCGCTCCGGGACTTGGCTTACTTCTTTGCGGAATTCTGTTTGGCGGCGCCTTCCACCAGCGACTGGGTCTCGTTGGAGCACGCCAGTTCCATGATCTGATCGAAGGGCGCCAGTACCAGCGTCTGTTTGGGTACTACCCACGGCTTGGTCAGCACCTTGGGATCCTCGATGGTCGCCTCGATCTCGAGCGTGTTCGCGTCCACGCGGCGATAGCGTTCGACGACGTGCATCGCGTCGGAATGGAAGGATACCCGGCCTTCCGCGTAGATCCAGCTGGTGTCGGTGAAATTGGTTTTATCCACCACCAGAGTGTCGCCTTCCCAATGCCCGACTCCGTCGCCGCGATTCGAAGGAGGGATGGCATCCCGATGCGGCCTGCCGTCGATGGGGATGATCTGGAAGCTGTTATAAGTTTCCGTCAGCATGATCAGGAATTTCGGAGTCTGAACGATCTGCCCGACAGCCCCTACGTCGAACAGGCTCACATTCAAAGTGCCGAATGCCGTGTTGGTGCAACCCAACGCCGGGTCATCCTTATCGGACAGTGTTTTGGCCTTAGCCGCGGCGGCGGGCGTATACAGGCTGGTAAAAGTGGGCGCCGGAGCACCGCCCCTTCCGGTAGCGGGCGCGATAGGATTTGCCCCACTGGCTGTGCGCCCTCCGACATCGGCGCCACGCCACCAGACGCCTGAAAAGTCCGGATGACCATCGGCGGTGCGGGGTGCCTTTGCCCCGGTAGCTCCTGACTGTGCCGCGAGGCGAGTGGTGCCCGCCGTGGTCCATACCAGCGCGGTCGCGACTGCCGCCGTCAGGATCGAGCGTGTCACTTGCCCGGCCCCTCCTGGGGTCCGAACATTCCATACACCTGTCCATCCGCGGTGGTGAGTTCTCTCAACATTCCCCTATTCTGGGATGCGTCCCTGGCACGAAAACCTTTGATGGTGACCTCGGCTCCCTGCTTGATGATATTCGGCTTGTAGCCGTTGCGAATCATTCCACTGGGCGTCCCGGCCTCGAAGGACCACTGCTCGACCTTGCCGCTGGCGTCCTTGACATCGATGACGAACCACGAATGCGGATTTCGCAGCAGAACCTGGTTGATGACGCCGTGAACCGTGATTGCGTTCGTAGTATCGTATGCTGCGGCAAACGAATGATGCGCCCACGCCGGCGCTCCCGTGCCGAGCGCAACCAAACCTGAGACTAAAACTGCCAACGATTTTCGGTTCATGCCTACCCCCATCCGGATTCTTCGAACAGTATCGAGTATATACCCGCTGGATTTTCGCTTCCAACCCCCTCATCGGTGAGTGTCCCCAAGCGTTTACAACTGCCGAACCGGTTTGCCCATCCAGCTTCTGATCACGCGCCACGACATGTTTATCGCGACTGGCGCACTTACGGCGCAGGGACGGCCGCTGGAACTGCCTTCAGGCGGTCCAGCTGATCCAGCAGCCTAGTCCTTTCCGCCTTGTCTTTCTTGGTGGATTTGGCGGGAAGAGACGGACTTAAGTCCTTGTAGTACGCCAGGATATTCTGGCGAAGATCGGGCTTCATCCCGTCGAACTTACGGTCCGCCAGCTTCCCCAGCAGCTTGGCGTAAGCTTCGTCGGTTCCCTTGTACTTGCCTGCGATGGTGGCTCCGCCGGCATCGAAATTCTCGTTCGCCAACCGAGTCCCCCCGGCGTCCACGTTCGCGAGCAACGCTTTATACCGGTCTATGGTTGCGTTAAAGCTGGCCATGAACAGTTTCTCCACCTCCGGAGTCGGCGGGCGGACCTTGAGCGCACTGAAGGGACCTCGCCCCGGAAGCCATCGGAAGAGGAATGCAAGAATCCTGGTGCCTAGGCCGGGCTTGTGGTATTCCGTTCCCCATTCCTTTTCATAACTCGAGCGCGAGAGATTGTAAAGAAACTTCTGGCGCGTGATGCCGGGGATCTCTTTTTTGAGCTGCTCCTGCTTGAGGCTCCACGCTACTTTGGTCATGCCCGGAACGATCGACCCGATGGCATACCGGTAGGAGCCTAGCGCCAGGGTCACGCTGCCGAACGTCATTTCCATGCCGTAGGTATCCACGAACGCGCGCTCCAGCACGTCGCGGGAAACCTGAAATCCGATAAAGTTCCGATACCCGTCCGGAGCGTATCTCCCCGACGCGACCTGGAGCACATCGAAGCCGAATTCCGTCCGGATGTGGGCGGTCGGATTATCCCAATAGGTGACGTCGCTGCCGTATTTCCGCCGCAGCTCCGGATACAAGATGGGCACCGCGCGGTTGGTGGCGATGCGGTGCCCCTCGGTATCGGCGGCGTAGTGTTCCAGCGCGCCCAGGGCGAATGCGTATTCGTTGAGGTCCTGGGATTCGCGGAGTAGAGCTTCGATGAAATCGCCGCTGCGGACGTAATGCGTGAGATCACTGAAGAATCGGCTGCTGAACGGATAATATCCCATGTCCTGGATGATGCAGCCCCCATAGGCATAGGCGTGCGCCTGCTGCAGTTGCTCCGGCGTCGCGCCGGGGAACCGTTTGAGAAGCAGCTTCTGAAGGGAGGCGTCCCAAACCGAGTCGATGATGGCTTCGTGAGTGAGAACGGTATAGCCGTATGAAATCGGCGAGGAGAGGAAAATCGCCAGCGTCAGACGCACCACGCCGGAGATCCGGGGCCGACTTACTCCCGGCCAATCGCGAGCGGAGCTAGAGGCCACGGTTCCTCCACTCTACTTCAAACGGCTGCGCTCATTCGTACGATAGCCTTCACGGGAATACTGGTAGTCTCCCGATCGCACTTGCCCGCTGCGGGTGTCGATAACGCAAGAGTACGTGATATCTCGCGACTCGTTCCAGTTTCTGGCTGCGCCACCGCCGCGGATAAGTTCCCTGTCCCTGCCCTGGTCCTGGCGTTCTGCAGATCCTTCGAAGTCGACATAGGAGCCGCGGCCGTTCTTGCTCAGGAAGCGCTGGCGTACGGCGTCCTGACACGCTCGGATGTCGTCGAAGAACGGAGCCGGCGCAGTTGGTCGACCAGCCCCCTCTGCACGCCAGGTTACTTCAAACGCATAGTGATCGCCGCCGCCTTGATCATCGTTAATAGCGACCATCGCGGTGAAGTTGTTCATGCGATTCGGCTGCTGTACCAGGTTGACGCGATTGCGGCCGGCAGTCTGGCGAATCTGAAAATCGCCAATGGAATTGTACGGAAGCGGCTGGCTGCATCTGCTGCCTTCGTCATAGCTCCTGGCGCCTTCCAGCGTGCGTACGGAGATCGAGTCTCCGCGCAGGCGCAATTCGGCCTGGTGATCGACCCACATCCGCACTTCGCAGCGGCCTTCGCGCGCCCGGGGGTCCCATCCCGGCTGTTGACCGAGCCGGATCTGAATGTCGACTTGTGCCAAGCCGACACTCGAGAACAACAGAGCGGCAGTAATTCCAAAGCTCCATTTCACGTTTGACATAAGTCCGATTCTCCTTCGACGCGCCGCAACTCCTCTTCCCTGGCGCGCATCTCGATCTTCCTCACTCGTTTTGCTTGACCTCCTGCACGAGCAGTGCCAACTCGCCGGGAGACTTAGCGGCGGACAATGGCGTCGGGAGCTGCATCGAGCTTGGCCAGCTCCCCGGCAAATAGCCGATTCCGCGGGAATTCCGCAGCCAGCTCCGCCAATTGCGTGCGTGCGAGGGCCAGTCTCTTCTCGCGGAGCGCGGCCATCGCCAGAATGATCTTTGCAAAGGGCCGCAGATAACGGCCGCGCGCAGCGGCGATTTCCAGTTGCGCGATGCCTCCCTTCTTATCGCCGCGGACCCCCTTGAATTTGAGAAAGACTCGCTTAATTAGGGGCAGACTGCCGATGATGTAATTGGCGGCGCCCAGAGTAAGGTAAGCATCCGCCGCCTCCGGGTTGACGGCCAACAGTCTCTTGGCAAACGTGTTTGCCTCGCGGATCATAGCGAGGCTCTCCAGTTGTTGCTTCTCGATCAGGCTGGCATAGTCGGCCTGCATCCCCAGGCTAAGGGTCATGGCAAACAGAGCGTTCGCGTTATCCGGGTCTGTCTCCAGCCGGGGCCGTGCCAGGTTTCGCGCCCGCAGGTCCGCGGCGAAGAA
>DATIRX010000510.1:0-1867 GCA_035469225.1 Bryobacteraceae bacterium | reverse complement strand
AGTGCGTTTAACTTTCCGGTCGCCGTGTGGAGCTGGAATGCTCTGATTGCGATGGTCTGCGGCGATACTGTGGTGTGGAAACCGTCGCTCAAGACGCCGCTCTGCGCGCTGGCCGTGCAGAAGATCTGCGACCGCGTGCTCGAACGCAATGGCTGGACCGGCGTCCTCAACACCGTGATCGGCACCGACGAGGTGATTGGCGAGCGGTTGATTCGCGACCGGCGGGTTTCCCTGATCAGTGCAACGGGTTCCACGCGCATGGGCCGGCACGTCGCTCCGGTGGTAGCCGAGCGCCTGGGCCGCACGCTGCTCGAACTCGGCGGCAATAACGGCGTGATCGTGATGGACGATGCCGACCCCGACCTGGTGGTGCGCGCGGTTCTGTTCGGCGCTGTCGGCACCGCGGGCCAGCGCTGCACATCCATTCGAAGATTGTTCGTACACAAGAGTATCGCCCCGAAGATCACCGAAAAGCTGATGGCGGCGTACGGCCAGGTGCGCATCGGTGATCCGCTGGATCCGGACACTCTGATGGGCCCGCTGATCGATGAGGCCGCAGTGGACGCGATGATGCGCGGACTGGCTGCCATTCAGGCGCAGGGCGGGAAAATCCTGACGGGCGGCAAGCGCCTGCACGGCTGTTTCGTGGAGCCGGCGCTGGTGAAATCGCCTCCGGAAATGGCGGCGCTCCGCGAAGAATTGTTCGCGCCCGTGCTCCACCTGATCGAATTCGAGGAGATCGGCCAAGCCATCGCCTGGCATAATGCGGTTCCGCAGGGTCTGTCGTCCGCGATGTTCACCACGAATGTGATGTCGGCGGAGACCTTCCTGAGCGCACGCGGCAGCGACTGCGGGATCGCCAACGTGAATATCGGCACGAGCGGAGCGGAGATCGGCGGAGCTTTCGGCGGGGAGAAAGATACCGGCGGAGGACGCGAGTCCGGGAGTGATGCCTGGAAAGCCTACATGCGCCGCCAGACGGTTACGGTGAATTGGTCGGGCGGATTGCCGCTGGCGCAGGGGATCAAGTTCGAGCTATGACTACTTCTCTTTCAGCAGATTCTCGACCAGGAGGCGGGTATTCTTCTCTTCGTTCTTGAAGAAATCGTCTTTCCCGGCGTACTGAAAGCGGACGGTTCCCTTGCGATCCACGAACATATAGATGGGCACGAAGGGATGATCGTCCCGTTTGAAATCGACCAGCTGCATGGTGGTGTTTTGATTCAGGTAGCCCAGCGGGAAACCCACCTGCAGTTTGGCCAGGCCGACGACTCCAGTTGCGGCATTATCGTCCGCCGCCACAGCCAGCGCTTGAAAGCCTTGCGGGCCCAAGGTCTTCTGCAACTGGGCGAGCAACTGAAGCGACCCTATGCAGTGGCCGCAGGTGGTGGAGATCAGGGCGACCACCATGACCTTGCCGCGGTATTGGCCCAGCTTAACGGACTTGCCGTCCGCGGTGGGGATAGAGATATCCGCCAGAGGGCGGGGCGTGGACGCGGCGTTCGCCGAGGCCAGCACACACGCTAACGCAATGATGGTTCGAAACAGGTTTGATCTGAACATGGCGCCCAAAACACCTATCTTACTTGATTTTGGATCTCTTCGAGCCAATCCGGGCGCTTCAGTACATCGCGCGGGCGGCTGCCGTCGGGCGGGCCGATGATGCCGTCGCGCTGCATCATGTCCAGGATGCGGGCGGCGCGGCCGTAGCCCAGGCGGAGGCGGCGCTGTAGAATCGAGGTCGAGGCTTTGCCCATGTCGATCACCACGCGCACGGCGTCGGCATAAAGCGGATCTTCGTCGCCATCGAGTTCCTCGCCTTCCGGCCCTTCTTCTTCGTCGCTGGGCGGGGCCACCAGGTAGGTGG
>DATIRX010000509.1:0-20404 GCA_035469225.1 Bryobacteraceae bacterium | reverse complement strand
AGCCGGCGCAGAATCTGGCCCTCGCGTTCCAGGGCGGAAGATGCGGGCTGCGGAAGGAGTGCATCCCAGGATGCAATCCGGCCCTCCCAATCCTGGCGCCCGATCCTTTCCAGGGCCTCTCGGATCTTTTGTTCCCATTTCGAGTCTGTCGGCTTTCGGACCGGCGCGAGTTTCAACAGGCTGACCCAGGGCTTCCGCTGCGCGGGCTTCAGTCCCCGCAATTCGCGGCGGATTTGCGCGCTCCTGGTGGGCTCGCCCTCATCCGAGTCATCCTCGTCCAGGAACAAGTACCATGCCAGCTCGTGCATGGATCCAAAGCGATCTTCAGGAGAGAGTGCCCGCAGCATCGCCTGCACGCTCCGGCGAGTTTCAGGGCGAATCCCCGCTTTCGTTAAGTCCAGCAGAAGCCGGGCGGTATCCGCGCGGAACATGCTGCTGCTGCCCCCGCTAGCTTCGATCGCCGCCGCCTGATCCCCCAGTTCGGCGAAGGTGGCTTCCTCGATCGTTGCGGATTCCGGCTTGTAAAGGCGGTTGAGCAGGTGGCTGATCAGGTGGGCCATCCGCGCATCCAGCTTTCGATCCCCGGGCATCAGTGCTGCATGGGTCCGCACCCAGACGAATCGCTGCAATGCCGGACGAAGCCAGCGCGGCCACTCGGAAGGCGGATCGAACTGCAGCGCCGCCGGAACCCGGTTCGATTTTTCAAGTACCAGCCAGTTGCTCAGCTCGCGATGGTAGCGGATATCCGGATCGTTCGGATCCAGCGGGAAGCCGTCTACCGCTAGTTCAACAGTAGGTTCCATGACCTGTTAGATCGGCCGGGAAACGCGTTTCGAACAGTTTTTTCGAGACCCTTACCGCTTGGTCTGGAGCTTGTGATAGCCGAGCTTGGCGCGCGCTTCGGTGAGCGTATGTCCGTCGTTCACCAACGCGCGGATCTGCTGCTCGGCTGCGTCAATCTGCTCGGCGGCAGCCAGCACGGCTTCTTCGTGTTCCTTGGGGATGGCCACCACTCCGTCGGCGTCTCCGCGCAGAATGTCGCCCTGCTCGACGCGTGCGTCTCCGATGTTCACGGGGCCGCCCATGGCTTCTACCTGCACACGATCCTTGCCCGTGCGCATGGAGTAGCTGCGGCTGTAAATGGGATAGCCGAGTTCGCGCGACAAATGCGTATCCCGGCACGCGCCGTCGATCACAGTTCCCGCGATGCCCCTTCGGTTCGACACCCAGGTGAGAATATCGCCCCATACCGTCGCGTTTTCACGCCCGCCGTTATCCAGCACCACGACTCCACCCGCCGGCACGTCGTCAATATAGTCCCCTACGGTTCCCGGAGGCGATCCGGCAGGTCCATACAGAATCGTGAACGCACGGCCGGTCAAGCGGAAGCGCGGATCCAGAGGCTTGATATTGAGGCACTGGCCGGCGATACCCAGCCGGTCCAGCGCATCGCTGAGCGAGGTTGTATCGAGCTTCGAGGCTCGTTCCACGTTTTTATCGTCGGCCATGATTATGTTTTCTTGAGCATGTTCTCGTAGTTCCCGGCCATTACCTGGCTGATCGGCGTGCCTCCGCGAATCGCCTCGGCCAGACCCTCTTCGCGCTGCATAATGGCCTCGGCGGCGTCCAGCACGCGCGCGATTTCTGCCTGCGCGACGAACACCACCGCGCTGGCATCGGCGATTACGTAATCCCCCGGTGACACAGTGACGTCGCCAACCAGGATCGGTTCGTTGGTGGCGACCTCGACGATCCGCCCCCGCGCCGTACGCGCCGTGTGACTGCGCGCGAACACCGTAAAATCCAGCTTGCGGCTGTCGTCGATATCGCGCGCGGGACCTTCGACGATCACACCCGCGACGCCGCGCATCTGCGCACCGATCGAAAGATTTCCGCCCCAGGATGCCGCGTCCAGACCGGTGCGCTGCTCCACCACGATGATGTCACCGGGCTGGGCTGCCTCGATCGCCGCCGTGCACAGATGACGGGTATTCGTCCGCCCCTCGGCGCGGTCGAGCTTTACCGTAAGCACCTGCCCGGTAATCCGCCGGTCCGTCGAGAAGCGTTCGATCCCGGTGACCGATCCCTGGAGTCCGAGCTTGTCCAGCGCGTCGGACACGGCGCAGGAGTCCAGGCGGCTCAGCCGCGAAACAGGTTCGTTCATTTTGTTTATCGCTCGGGTCTCCAGCGTGAGAAGCGGCGTTCCAGGCGCTCGGCGATCCAGGTCAGCAGGATGCCGGAGAAGGCAATCACGATCATGCCCACGAAAAGCGTATCGGTATTAAACGTTTGCCCGCCGTACGCCACCATGAATCCCACGCCCTGGCTGCTCCCCACCATTTCGCCGACCACTACGCCGATCAGACCCAAGGCAACTCCTTGACGGATCCCGGTCAGGATGAAGGGCACCGATCCGGGAATCGCCAGCGTCGTGAAAATCTGCCAGTCGGAGGCACAGTACGCTTTCGCGGCGCGCAGCAAATCCCGGTCCAGCGCGCGCACCCCGCCGACCGTGTTCACCAGAATCGGAAAGAATGCCGAGAGAAACACGATGAATACTTTCGACCAGATTCCGATGCCGAACCAGATGATGATCAGCGGCACCATGGCCACGCGGGGCGTCGCATACAGCGCATTCAGAAACGGATCGAAGAATAGACGCAAGCGGCGGTACCAGCCGATCAGCACTCCAAATACGACGCCCGTAATTGCCGCGATCGCGAATCCGATGGCGAAGTTGGTGTAGCTGTACTTCATGTCGGCCAGCAGCGTCCCTTCCACCAGCGTGTACCGGAATTGCTTCACGATAGCCATGGGGCTGCTGAAAAAGAGCGGCGAAATCAATCCGGCCGACCAGCACGCCTGCCATGCCCCGATGATCAGGACGATCGACAGGCTGCCGAGGATAACGGCCTCGTGCTTGGCGTAAAAGCTCTGATGTGGACGCCCCCTGGGCTCGCGAGGAGGCGTGGAGGGCGGGCCTGGAATCCCCTGAGTGGCCGCATCCCGAGACACGATTGGTTGTGTGTCCATCAGCTTCCCGTCAGCACCATATTGAGACTCTGCGATTCCTCTTCGATCAGCTGCCAGATAGAGTCTTCGATCTCCAGGAACTGAGGATCGCGCTTCAAAGACAGCGTGCGAGGCCTTCCGAACGGAATCTTGAAAATGCCCTTCAGCCTCCCCGGACGCGCGCTCATCACGGCCACGCGATCCGCCAGGTACACCGCTTCATTGATCTGGTGCGTGATGAACAGCACTGTCTTGCGGTCCTGCGACCAGATCTTCAACAGTTCGGCCTGCATGAACTCGCGCGTTTGGGCGTCCAGAGCCGCGAACGGCTCATCCATCAAAAGCACCTTGGGATCGGCTGCCAGTGCGCGCGCCAGGTTCACACGTTGCTGCATGCCGCCCGAAAGCTCGCTGGGAAAGTGCCGCTCGAATCCGTTCAACCCCACCATCTTGACGAAGTGATCGGCGCGCTCGTGCATGGTGGCTTCATCGAAGCGCTTCTGCATTTCCATCCCATAACGGACGTTCCCGGAAATCGTACGCCACGGCAACAGGCTGGAATGCTGAAACACCACGGCGCGATCCACGCCCGGTCCCTTAACCTGCTTCCCGTCGATGCTTACAGTGCCTTCTTCGTAGGGCAGCAGGCCCGCGACGATATTCAACAGCGTGGTCTTGCCGCATCCGCTGGGACCGACGATGGCCAGAAACTCGCCGTCCTCGATCGCCAGCGAAACGTCGCTTACGGCCAGCACTTCACGGTCTTCGCGCTCGAACCAATAGCGCTTGGATAAGTGCTCGATGGACAGCTTAACCATGTCGTTCCAAGGACGTGTTACTTAAACGCGAGCTTCGCTTTGCGATCCTCTTCGGCCTTGATGGGCGCGCCGAACAGGGTCTCGAAATACTTCTCTTTCACCAGACGTTCAATCATGCTGTTGTCGATGACCTTGTGAAAGTCGTAGGCTTTCATCTGCGCCGCCAGCTGCGGATCGGATTGCTGCGCGACCACGGCTTTGACGGCGTCGGCCAGCACGTACGGTACGCGCTCGAACGCTTTGGGCTTGGCGTAGAGGTCGTAAATGCGCTCCACATCGGCCTGCGGCTGTTTGTCGTAGACCATGTAGGCCTTCACCGCAAAGGCCTTGTCATCGTAGAAGCGCTTGATCGCTTCCGTCTGGGCTTTGATCAGCAACTCGGGCAGCTTCGGATTGGCCTGGATCTGGCTCTTCTTCATCAGGTAGCCGGTAGAGGCGAAGATGTCGTCGTGCTCGGCCAGATTCGCCAGGGTCTTGAAGCCGGCGTCCTCCAGCCTGAAATAGGCCGGGGCCGTCAGCATGGTGGCGTCGGCGCGGCCGCTTTCGAGCGCGGCGGCGCGGCCGCTCACGTCGGTGCCCACTGGAACCCAGGCGACATCCCGCGCGCTCAGGCCGGCCTTGGCCAGCAGCGCGACCACGTATCCGTACGGCGCGTCGCCCACCTGCCCCACGGCGATGCGTTTGCCCTTCAGGTCCTTCACGGACGCGATGTTCTTATTAGCCATCAACGCGAACGTGCCTTTGTTGAGCGAACTCCCCACCAGAACCATCGACCCGTCTTTCGAAGCCGCCGACATCAGCTGCTCCAGGGACGAATTGACCAGCGCCGCGTCGCCGCTGACCAGCGCCGCAATGCTGCCGGGATGAACCACGAATTTCAAATCGACGTCCAGTCCGTACTTCTGGTAATAGCCGCCTTCTTTCGCCAGGAATAAAGGCCACTGCGAGCCGCTGCGGTTCGGGTAGATGAGCGTGATCTTTTGGGCCAATGCGGCGGGAGCGGCCAGTGCCGCGATCATCCATAACGCCAGCCAGATACGGGATCTCATGAGCTCACCCCTTGTGCGTGCGGCTGAACTTTCTCTTGCGGTTGAGCCGACACGTCCAGCTTGAAGACTTTCTTCGCGTTGTCTTCGAAGATCAACTTCTTATCGCCCGCGCTCAGCCAATCGAAGGCTTCAATCAGGAAGCGCGTCTCATCCAGCCAGCGGCCCGTGCGCGGATCTTTCACTGTGCCGACTCCCGGACGCTCCGTGCCGAACAGGCAGCGGTCCGCCCCCACGGTCTTAATCAGCAGTTGGAGCGATTCGCTGGAATAAAGCACCGTGTCGTAGTACAGATTGCGCATCTTGTCCGAAAATCGCTCGCCGCCGCGGCGCAGCGAGCTGGCCTCGAAACGCGCCCAGTGATACGGGATCGCTCCGCCGCCATGCGATACCAGAATCTTCAGCGTCGGAAAATCTTTAAACACGTTGGATTCCAGCAACGACACCACGCCGATGCTTTCCTCATTGATGAAGTTCAACGAATACGAGAGACGCTGGGATCGGCAACCCGCCGAGTGGATGTGTCCGGGAATATCCAGCTCCACCAGCTTTTCATACAGCGGATACCAGAACCGGTCACCCAGCGGAGGAGTCGTGTGGGTAGTCGTCTCACTCGGATCCGGGTTCAGCAGGCATCCGACGAATCCCATCTCTTTGACACACTTTTCCAGGTACGGCAGAACCTCCTTGGGGCTGACCCCCGGGCTCTGCGGCAAACCGCAAACCCCGCGGAATACGTTGGGGTACAGTTTGGTCTGCTTGGCGATAATGTCGTTGGTCTCTTCGATGAACCAGCGCACCACTTTGGGCTCTTCGCTGTGCATCATCTGGTAAGGACGGGGCGAGATGATCTGCATGTCGGTCCCGACTTCCTTGAGCTGTTCCAGATGGGAGGTGCCGCCGAAGACCGGTGCGTTGAGCGCGTCCTTTATTTCCTGATCGCTAGCGCCGTGACTGCCGCGGCCGTGCGCGCCCCGATGGGACAAAATGTTGGCCTTGTAAACGTAGAGCTTCTCGGGGGCGGTAACGTGGCCGTGTGCGTCGATGATCATCCCAATCTCCATTTGCAGCCTGGCAATTCTAGGCTCACGAGGGCTGCTCGTACATCATACCGAACCGCCATTCCTAACTTCAGGTGTTCTGGCGCGGGTCCGTGATCCGGCCCGCGATCGCCGACGCTGCTACCGTCGCCGCGGACGCCAGATAGTGCCGGGCCTTGGGATGCCCATTGCGGCCCGGGAAATTGCGCGCCTGTGTGGAGATCATCGCCTCGTCTTCGCTCATCGCGCCCATGTTCACAGCCTGGTTTGACCCGGCGCTGGGTGGGAAAAGGATGCCGCCGGCTTCGACGATGGTTTCGAGCAAACCTTCGCGCATCGCCGCCAGGTAAACGCCGCGAGTCACCGGCACCACCTGCAAACGCACGTTCGGGTGGACTTTCTTGCCGCTGAGCGCGGACGCCAGGACGCGCAGGTCCCCCAGCCGTCCCCCCGTGCTGCCGCCGATCTCCGCCAGTTGAATTTCGATTCCAGCCGCCTGGCTGATTGGTTTCACGTTGCCCACCGTCGGGGGACACGCCACCTGCGGTTCGAGCACCGATACGTCTGCTTCTATGACTTTGGAGTACTCAACGCCCGGATCGTTCTTCACCAGTACGAAATCTTTCCGGCCGGAATATCGTTGCGCGTAAGCCGCGGTCTTTTCGTCCGGATTAATATATCCGGCCTTGGCGCCCAAATCGATCGCCATCAGCGGGAACAGCATCCGGTCTTCAATCGACAAGCTTTCGATAAACGGACCGGCATACTCCACCGCGCGATACACGGCGCTGTCTTCGCCCAGAAAACCTTCCAGATACTGCGCGACGTCACGCGGGCTGGTGCCCTCTTTCAGAGGACCGTGCAGACGAACCTGAATCGTCTCCGGAACCCGGAACCAGGCTTTGCCGTGTGCGTAGCCCAGCGCGGCCATGGAATTATTCCCGACGCCTGTGGAGAAAACTCCCAACGCCCCGTAAACCGTGGTGTGCGAATCGCAGCCGATGATCACATTTCCCGGCGCCCACAAGCCGTTTTCGATGATCACGTGGTGAATACTGCCGGAACCCGAATCGAACACGTGGCGGATCCCGTACTTCGCCGCAAAACGTCGCGCTTCGGTGAGGACTTCGGCATCGGCCTGGCTGGGCGGCGAGAAGGTGTGATCGAAAACGAATACGATGCGGTCGGGATCGAAGATCTTGCCGCCGCCCATCTCGTTTTCGAAAACCTTCGACACCAGGTTCGAGCTGAGATCGTGCAGAACCATGCGGTCCACATTGGCGACCACGATATCGCCCGGCACAACCTCTTTCTTGCCGCTGGCCTTGGCCAGGATCTTCTCGATCATGTTCATAGCGGCAAGCTCATAGAGGCAAACCTTGCGTCACTCGTGCCCAATGGCCGCGGTATTCCAGAGCCACCGCGACGGAGTATTTGTCGCCGAGCATCGCGCCGCGAGCGGGACGCGGTGCGGAATCGCCTGTGCTGAACAGCAGAATCAAGTCTTCGGCCCCGGCCCGCCGATAAGCCCGTTCCAGGAGTCCTGAGAACTGGTAGTCCGTAAGCCCGGCTCCCTTCGGCAATTCCGCGGTCAGAATCTCGCGAGCCATCTGTGCCGCACGCCGAAGCATGGCGGTCTCGGCATCATCCGTAAGCTCGAGCTTGACGTCGGACGCTTTCACCTCGGACGATTCCAGCGGCGCGTAGATCTCGTGCGGCAGCCGGGGAAGATCCAGCACTCCGAGCTTGGTCCATCCCCGTTCGGAACAGAGTTGCAGCAAGGTCGGCACAAGCTTCGACGCGGGGCGAATCTCCTCGAACACCGTTACCGATTTGATCCACGGATACACGCGCGGGGAAAGCCCGCACAACAAGACCGGCGGCTGCTCGCCAGGAATTACGATCAGCGAACGATTCCAGTACGGCATGTAGTTGGTGAGATGCCGTCCTTCGTTCGATCGCCATACGTCCGAGTACACCAGCAGTGCCGGCAAATCCTGCTCGGCGAGCGCCTTCCGCGCCCTCGCCAGCCGCGCTTCAAAGACGGACGGCGGCAGCTCGGCCTTATCCCAGGTGATGAGTCCGCGTTTCATTTTGTAAACAACTTCTTCGCGGTTTTATTGAGCCGCATGTTGCCCGTCGCGGTGATCACCATCGTATCGCCGAAGACCATGTAGCCGGAAAGCGGCAGGTAGGTGTTGGGATGCGCGATCACCACCATGTCCTGCTTGAGCACATAGTCGACGTCTTCCAGGATGTGCGGGGTCTCATCGGGATACAGTCCCAGGCAGTGCCCGCGCACGCGCGTGTATTTCGATCCGGTATAGTCGCCGTAGCCGTACTTCCGGAAAACATCGTTTTGCGCGCGCGCCGCCGCGGCCGCGGTGATGCCGGGCTTGATCAGATCTTCCGCGGCTTGCTGGGCTTCCGAGAAGATGTCGAAAGCTTTGAGCTGTTCCCGGGACGGTTCGCCCAGCACCAGCGTCCGGCAGATCTGCGCATAGTAGCCGTTGACCTGCGGTGTGAGCTCGGTGGTAATCGAGTCGCCTTTCTGCAACTTTCGATCCGTCGGCGGTTTCATTCCGACCACCTCGGTCCCGCCCGAAGCGATCAGCATGAAGTTGTCTTCGGCGCCGTTTTCTTTCAGGAACCCCTCGACTTCGGCCACCAGTTCGAATTCCCGCATTCCGGGTTCGGCGACTTCGGCGAAATGCTGGTAGCCGCGATCCGCAAGGGCGCAGGCCTGCCGGATATAGCCGATCTCCTCGGCGGTCTTGACCCTCCGCAGCTCCTCGACGTCGGCCGTCGCAGAAGCCGGAAGCGCCCCGCAGGCGGCGACGAAGCGCTCCTCCATGAATTCCAGTCCGGCGATCGCGGAAGCGCCGCCGTGGAACGCCCGGGCAAACTCGGGTTCGACCTTGGCGGACGCGATTTCGCTATCCCAGGGATCGCTGACGGTCACCGCGACTTCGCCCGACCGCGACAAACGCGCGAGAGCATGGTCGCCCGAGAAGTTAAAATTCACCAGACTGCGGAACGGATCTTTGCGCCAGGCATTGCCGTAGAGCAGCATGGAATCCCAGCCGCGCTCGGACATCAGATCCAGGAGTTGCCCCCGCCGGTGTTCATGGATCACCGTGGTGCTCAAGGCGACACGCTCTCCAGGAACCACTCGGTCGGCAGCTCTCTGCCCAAACCCATCGCCCGCGCGCGCTTCACCACAGCCGCTCCGACGGCGGCAAACTGGGTTCCTGCGCCGGTGTTGTTGTTGAACAGCGTGATCTGATCGGGACTCGTTCGGCCGCTGAGTTTACCCGCCACCAGGTCCTGTAGCTCGCCGATGTCCTCCCACCGGACCAGGCCCTTCTGCGCGGCCTCCCACACATCCGGCGACTGATCGTTCTTCGCGACCTCCTTGGAGTGAACGAAGTACACGTCGGCGCGGCGAATCGTCTCATCATCAATCTCGCGGCGCTTGTTGCTCGCATCGGCGCCGCCGATGGACGCGATGTACATTCCTTTTTCGACCCAATGTCCGTCGAACACCGGATCCCATGCAGCCGTCGCGGCCTGCACGAAGTCGCTGCCTTCCACGGCTTCCTTGGGCGTCGCGACGCTGCGAACCTCGCGGCCGAGCTTTTCCGACATGCTGCGGCAGAACTCGCGGCAGTGTTCCTGATTCGGGCTGAACACCTTGATCTGGTCGAAACGGTACTGCGCCGCCAGGAACTCCAGATGCGCACTCGCCTGCCAGCCGCTTCCGAATAACCCCAGGATCTTCGGCTTGTCAGGAGCCAGATACCGCGCGCCCACCGCGCTCATCGCCGCCACGCGGACCTTCTGGATCACGCCATCCGGCATGATCGCCACCGGCTCGATCTTCTCTACATCGAACAGAATGACCAGGCCGCAATACTTGTTGCCGGTGGCCACCGGCAGGATGCGCCTGCGCTTAACGCCCGCCGTATACGAGAACCCCGCCATATCCGAGGTGACGCGCAGCGCCCACACGCCGCAATCCAGGCTCCCGCCTTCCTGAGTTTTCATGCGGTAGTGAAACCCGGGATTCTCCCGCGATTCAGCGGGCAGGTACACCTGCGAACGCGCGCGGTTCAGCGCTTTCCCTTCGGCCAGCTCCCGATAGATGCTCTCCGTGGCGGCGATCGCGTCCTGCGGAGTCAGCGCCCGCTCCACTTCTTCATTGGTCAACAGCAGTGTCATGATTCGAGAAGCGTTTTGCCGGCGTCCGATTTCAGCAGCGGAATCAGACCGCCCGCCAGCAGCATGTCCAGCAGCAGCCCCGATGGCGCGCGCCCCTGAATGGATTTCCCGGTGGTCAGATTCTCCACCACGCCTTTTTGGATGTCGACGCGGATGCGATGGCCGGTTTCGACCAGATCGTGCAGCCCGGGAGCCTCCAGCAGCGGCAATCCGATCTCCGGACCGTTGCGATAGAACGTGCGCGAGAAGAACTCGGCGATCACCGCGCCAACACCGGTCGCTTTGATCGCTTTGGGCGCAATGGCCCGACCCGAGGAACAGCCGAAATTGCGTCCCGCCACGATGATGTCGCCCTTTTGAACGTGTTTGGGGAAGTCGGGATTCGCGTTTTCCAGAACGTGCTTGACCATCTCGCCCATTCCGCGCATGACGTAGGCGGTGGGAGTGATCATGTCGGTGGGAATGTTGTGGCCGAACTTCCAGCACTTGCCTTCCAGAACCAAGGGAGCCATTATGCCTGCGCCACCAACGTCTCAGGATGGGTGCTCCGAAGCCGCGCGGCTGCGAACAACAGCAGAAATGCAAGGCTGCAGGAAAGCAGATCTACCGTAAATGCAGTTGCGTAGCTATGCGTCCGATCGAAAATCATTCCAGCCACCAGGCCGCCGGAAGAGGTACCCACGCCGAAGAACATCATGAACAACCCCAGAATCGTGCCGACTTTCTCCGTCCCAAAATGTTCGAAGGCGATCAAAGGCGGAGCATTGAACACTCCCCCGTATCCGAGCCCGAACATCGCCGCCGACCAGTACACACCAACCGAGGAAGGTTCCACGGCCAGCAAACCGGCGATACCGGCCATCAGGCACAGGATGCTCAGTTGGATCGCCACGCGCGACGAATATTTATCGGCAATCGCGCCGCCGCCGATCTTGCCTGCCGCGCTCGCGCCCAACAGCATGCTCAAGGCGAACGCCGCGTGAGTAGGTGTCACTCCGTGTCCGGTCATGTATAACGCCAGGTGCTGCTGGATGCCGGTCAGAGTGTGCGCAGCGAAAAACAGGCTGAATCCGAAGATCCAGAACAATGGCGTCCTGATCACATCGCCGGCTTTGGCGAAGGTAGCGCGGTGGGCCGCCGCCGCAGGCGGCTGCGGCGTGACGTGTTTCCCGCGGACCAGCGCCAGCGTGACCACAAATGGGATCACCATCAGCGCCGCCAGCGCGACAAAAGCGTGCGACATGCTAAACGTTTCGATCAGTTTCCTGGTCACGTTCGGCGCGATAAACCCGGCCACCCCGACTCCCGCATTGATGATGCCTACGGCCAGCCCGCGCTTGGTCGAAAACCAAGGGGCGATCAGCATTGACGTCGGCACCAGGGAAACCGCGGCCGTGCCGATGCCAAACAACACACAGAACGCGTAGTATTGCGGCAGGCTGGAAATGGTAGACAGCATGGCCAGCGCCCCGGCGCCCACGCACATGCCGGTCAGCAGCACTTTCTTCGGCCTGAACCGGTCCGTCAGGCGTCCGATGACCGGGCCCAGCACCCCGATCAACAGCAGCACGATCGAGCCGCCCGCCGAGGCCTGGGCCGCATTCCAGCCGTAGGCTCTGCGCAGGAACGGATAGAAGATGGGGAGCGAAAAGAGGGCGAAGGAAAACGCCACCATCAGAATGATGAATGACGCCGTGAGCACTTGCCATCCCGCCACCAGTTGGTTTTTGTTCGATGCCACGGTGTTTCGCGACTGCTATGTTAGCAGAAGGTGCTTGAATTGGGACATACGATTGCCGAAAAGATTCTCGCGGCGAAATCCGGCCGCACATCCGTCCGGCCGGGCGAGATCGTCGACGCCTACCCCGACCTGGTGATGAGCCACACGGCAACCTGGCGGTCGGTCAGCGTGATGCAGAAAGTAGGCGCGACCAAGCTCTACGATCCCGACCGGCTGGCTGTGGTGCTGGATCACATCGCTCCCGCCAAGACCGAGAAGAACGCCACCGATCAGCAGGTGAGCCGCAATTTCGCCCGCACCAACGGGATCAATAAGTTTTACGACGTCGACGCCGGTATCGCCCACCTGGTCCTGATGGAAGCGGGACATGTCGCCCCGGGAGATCTGATCGTCGGCACCGATTCGCACTGCACGATTTATGGCAGCCTGGGCGCGCTCGGAACCGGTATTGGCTATACCGAAGTCGCCTCGGTGTGGATCACGGGCAAACTGTGGATGAAAGTCCCCGACACCTTCAAGATCACCCTCAGCGGAAGACTTGCGCCGGGCGTGTATTCCAAGGACCTGATGCTGTATCTGATCGGGACCCTGGGCGCCGATGGCTGCGGATACAAGGCCGTCGAGTTTCATGGCGCGGCGACCACCGGCCTGAGCGTTTCCGAACGCATGACCATGACCAACCTGGCCATGGAAATGGGCGTCAAGTGCGCGTTCGTGCCTCCGGATGCCAAGACCGAGGAGTATCTTCGAGGCCGTATGGATCCCTCCAAGCCCTACCAGCCGGTGTGCGCCGATCCGGACGCCGTGTATGAAAAAGAGATTCCTGTGGACTTAGGCCGGCTCGGGCCGATGGTCGCCTGCCCGCACGAAGTCGAGAACACCAAACCGATTCAGGAGGTCCTGGGCACGCGCATCGATCAGGCGTTTCTGGGATCGTGCGCCAACGCCAAATACGAAGACCTGGAAATCGCGGCGCGCATTCTCAAAGGCCGCCGGGTGCATCCCAACGTGCGGTTGATCATCACGCCCGGTTCGAAGCAGATTCTGCTCGAAGCCTCGAAAACCGGCGTTTTTCAGACCCTGCTCGAAGCCGGCGGGATGTTCACGAATCCCGGCTGCGGTGCGTGCGCAGGCGACGGCGGGATCATGGCCGACGGCGAAGTCTGTCTCTCCACCGCCAATCGAAACTTCATCGGCCGCATGGGCAGCAGCAAAGCTGAGATCTATCTTTCCAGCCCCGCTACTCTTGCCGCCTCCGCCATCCAGGGCGTGATTTCCGACCCGCGGGAGTTCTTTTAGGAAATGGAACCGACCATCCAGGGCCGCGTCTACAAGTTCGGCGACAACGTCAATTCCGACATCATCATTCCCGGGCGCTATCTGATTTACATCGATCGCGAACGGCTGGCCCAGCACGCCTTCGAAGTCCTCGGCGAAGGCTTTCCGGCCAAGCTGCGCGAGTTTCAGATCCTGGTTGCGGGCCGCAACTTCGGCTGCGGCAGCGCGCGCGAGCAGGCCGCGACCGCCATCCAGGGGCTGGGCATCCAGGCCGTGGTGGCGTGCTCCTTCGCGCGAACGTTCTATCGCAACGCCATCAACGACGGCCTGCCGATTTTTGAATGCCCCGAATTGTACCCGGATGTCCAGGAAGGCGACTCGCTGAAGATCGATCTGGCGGCGAGCAAAATCCATTTGCGCGACAAGCAATACGCGTTCCCGCAGCTCCCCGATTCGGTGAAGAAGATCCTGGAGCTCGGCGGGCTCGCAAACTACCTCAAAGCACAGTTAGCAGGAAGTTGAGCGCACCGGGCGCGGCGGATGTTGCCGCCCTCCGTTGTGCGCGATTTGAAGGAGTTGAGATAGAGTAAGTCCCATGCGCTTGTTTCTCTTCGCCGTAGCCGCAGCGTCTCTTTACGCCCAGGCTCCCGCCCAACCAGTCGATACCGGGAAGTGCACCGGCACGCCCAAGCCCTTCGCTCCCGGTGCCGGCGATTGGAATGGATGGGGCGTAGACGCGTCCGGCTCGCGCTTCCAGCCGGCGCCCGGTATCGCCGCGGCCGACGTGCCCAGGCTCAAACTGAAATGGGCCTTCGCGTTTCCGGGCCCCGTCAATCAGCGGAATCAAGCCCAGCCGGTCATCGTCGGCGGACGCGTGTTCGTGGGCAGTGCCAGCGGCACCGTATTTTCGCTGGATGCCGCCACCGGCTGCACCTATTGGACCTATGACGCCGGCAACATCACGCGCACCGCGATCCAGATCGTCAAGCCGCAGAACGAGACTCGCTGGATCGCCTTCTTCGGCGATAGCGGAGGAACTGCCCACGCCGTGGACGCGCAAACCGGCCAGCCCATCTGGAAAACGAAAGTGGACGATTTCCCCCTGGCCCGCATCACCGGTTCGCCGGTGTACAACAACGGCCGGTTATACGTTCCCATGTCCTCCGGCGAGGAGACCGGGTCGGGAGCAGCCAATTATGAATGCTGCAAGTTTCGGGGCAGCCTGTCCGCGCTCGACGCCCGCACGGGAAAGATGATCTGGAAAACCTACACCATTCCCGATCCGCCCAAGCAGTACAAGACCACCGCCGATGGAAGAAAGCTGTTCGGTCCCGCGGGTGCGAGCCTCTGGTCGGCGCCCATTATCGACGAAAAACGCAAAAGAATCTACATCGGCAGCGGCAATTCCTACACGGGAATCGAGCTTCCCACCACCGATGCCATCCTGGCCTTTGATCTCGAGACCGGCAGCCTGCTCTGGTCGAATCAGGTCACGCCCGGCGACAACTGGGTTCCCGGTTGTCCCCGCGGCCCGCTGTGTCCGGAGAATCCCGGCGACGATTACGACTTCGGCAGCTCTACCTTGCTCCGCACTGTGGGCGGGCGTGACGTGATCTTCGCCAGCCAGAAATCCGGCGTGGTCTATGCTCTGGATCCGGAGCAGCGCGGAAAGGTCATCTGGAAGACGCGCATCGGCGTCGGCAACGGTCTGCTCGGCGGCATCGGTTGGGGGATGGCCGCGGAAGGACAAACGCTCTATGCCGCCATCGCCGACATCAACAAGCCGGATGGAACTCCGGGACTGTACGCCTTGAGGGCAGACACGGGCGAAAAAATCTGGAGCACGCCGGCTCCCCAGGGAGCCGGAAATCGTGCGCAGTCCGCGGCCGTTTCCGCCATGCCCGGGATCGCGTTTTCCGCGTCCTTCGGCGGGCACCTGCGGGCGTATTCGACCAAAGACGGCGCGATCGTCTGGGATTTTGACGCCGGGCAGACCTTCGCCAACACCGTGAACGGCCTTCCGGGCAAGGGCGGAGCGTTCAACGGCGGCGGTCCGGCCATCGCCAACGGCATGGTCGTGGCGACCTCCGGTTACGCATTCGCAGGCGGCGCGGGAGGCAACATCCTGCTCGCGTTTTCGGTCGACGGCAAGTAGTCAGCGTTGGATTGCCGGAAGCTCGTTGGTCATATTCGGAACGCGCTGATCCACGGCGCGCAGCATGATCGCCGCCATGGCGTAATCGCCCATCACGGCTGTCAGTTCGAACATTCCTTGTTGCCCGAAAGCCTCCACGACCTTGGCGTACAGCTCTGAACTGACTTTGCGGTCATGAAAAATCGCCCGCCCGAAACGGATTACCAGCGCGTCTCTTTCCGGCACTCCATCCAGCGCGCGATTGAACTTGATCGCATCGATGGATTTTTGATCCACGTTGGCGCGCCGGGCGCCCGCTTCGTGGGAATTCCATTCGTAGGTCTCGTCGAACTCGCGTGCCGCGATCAATGTGCAGAGCTGATACATCGCGGTGCCCACCACGGGATTGCGCAGATACTGGTTGAGCTGGTTCATGGGCAGGGCGACCCCGGGGCTGTAGAGAGACGTCGCCACGGGCCCAAGCGGCGGCGTAGCACGATCCTTGCCGTCGGCATCCTTGCCCACCACGGCGTCATAGACGCGCAGCGCGTCGCCGGAAAGCTGGGCGCGCCGTATTAAAGGCAGTCGGCTGAACGATTGCGGATCGATATCGGCAGGCAACGTCTGCGCTTGTGCGGCTGCTAAAACCGCCAGACAACCCAAGAAGATTCGCATATTGGCTTCACTAGACTCCCGCTGCATTATACTCACTAAGGCATGCTCCGGGCTTTACTGTTCCTGGCGTTCTCCGCTGCAGGTCTCGCGCAAGACTACACGGCCGAGCGCACCACTGATCACGGGATCCCGGTCGTCCGCCTCGCCGATCCCGCCAATGGCGTCGAGGTCGCCATCGTGCCCTCGGTCGGCAATACCGCCTACGAAATGAACGTCCATGGGAAGAACATTCTTTACTTCCCCTACACTGACGTGTCCGAGTTCCAGAAGAATCCGAGACTAAGCGGCATCCCCTTTTTGGCACCGTGGGCCAACCGCCTCGACCAGCAGGCGTTCTGGGCCAACGGCAAGAAGTACGCCTTCGATATGGATCTGGGCAATGTGCGCGGCGCGAATCCGATCCATGGTCTGCTGTCGAGCTCGCCTTACTGGAAGGTCATCAGCGTCGCCGGGGATAAACGCTCGGCCCGCACCACCAGCCGCCTGGAGTTCTGGCGATACCCCGAGTTAATGGCGCAGTGGCCCTTCGCGCACGAATACGAAATGACCTATGCGCTCAAAGACGGCGTGCTCGAAGTCCGGGTCACCATCACCAATCTGAGCAACGATCCAATGCCTGTGGCCATCGGGTTCCATCCCTATTATCAGATTCCGGATGTTTCCCGGGATGCTTGGATCGGGCATATCCCGGCCCGCCGCCGCGTCGTCGCCGACGATCGCCTGATTCCCACCGGCGAGTATCGCGCCATGGATATTCCCGATCAATTCCCGCTGCGCGGCCGCACTCTGGACGACGGCTTCATCGACCTTCAGCGCGACAGCGAGGGCCGCGCGGTGTTTTCCATTCAATCCGGAGAAAAGAAAGTCGAGACCCTGTTCGGGCCGAAGTATCCCGTTGCGGTGGTCTGGGAGCCCAACACCCCAGGCGGCCAGCCGCAGCCGTTCATCTGTTTTGAGCCGATGACCGGCATCACCAGCGCGGTGAACCTGGCCCACGAAGGCAAGTACTCCGATTTGCAGATGATCCCGGCCGGCGGCAGGTGGAGCGAAAGCTTCTGGATTCGCGCCAGCGGCATCTAGAACGGGTGATATACTGGCGCGTGGCCCGAACGGCCCTGAGGAGACGAGCATGTTCAAGAAGGTTTCCATTGCTGCTGCGGCGCTCGCGACCCTGCTGGTCCTGGTGCTCTCCGCGCAAAGCGATTTGAAGAGCGTTGTCGACACGTCCATGAAAGCCATGGGCGTCGCGAACGTCAAAACTCTCACGATTTCCGGCGAAGGCGGCGATGGGGCCGTAGGGCAGACCTACAGCGCGTTTGCGGACCGCTGGCGCTGGACTTCGAACAAGAATTGGACTCGCTCGGTCGATTTCGACGCCAAGGGCTGGCGCGATGTTCGTGATCGCTCGGAAGGGGAGCCTGCCAACCAGTGTGGCGGCGCGGGAACCACGTGCCCTGCTCCCACGCAAAACGGCGCAGTCGCGGTCGCCACTGCGAACAACTTCAATAACCAGATTCAGTTTTCCATGCTGCCCCTGGGCTTCCTGAAGATGGCGCTGGAGAAGAATGCCACCGTCTCCAAAGAAAAGAAACTCACCGTGCTGACCTTCCCGATGGAGAACGGCGCCGCTTATAAGACCACCGTCAAGGGCTATATCAATAACCAGGGCCTGGTCGAAAAAGTGTCGACCATGATCGACCAGGGCATGCTCGGCGACATCACCTGGGAAACCACGTTCAGCAACTATAAGGACTTCGGCGGCGTGAAATTCCCCACCAGCATCGTGCAGCGCCAGGGCGGTCCCAAGATCCTCGAAATGACGGTCGCCGACGTCAAGGCCAACCAGCCGGTGGATCTGACGCCTCCGGCCGGACGCGGCGGCAAAGGCGCTCCCGGTGGTCCCGGCGGCGCTGCCAAGGGCGGCGATGGAAAAGGCAAGGGCGCTCCGCCGGAGTTCGCGGGCGGCGACGGTAAAGGGAAAGGCGGACCGGGAGGCCCGGCTGGCGGTGGACGCGGCGCACCCGCGGCGGTCGAGAGTGAGGATCTGGGCGGCGGCTTCTGGCTGGTCACGGGCGGCTACGGCGCCGTCGTGGCCAATTTCAAAGACTACATCGTCGTGATCGAAGGCCCCTCCAATGACATGCGCGCGGACCAGATCATCTCCGAAGCCAAGCGGCTGGTTCCCGGCAAGCCCATCAAGTACGTCATCAATACCCACGCGCACTTCGATCACTCCCAGGGGCTGCGGGACTTCGTGGCTGAAGGCGCGACTATCATCACGCATCAGGGCAACAAGGGCTACTTCGAAAAGGTTCTGGCGAATCCTCACACGCTGGTACCGGATAATCTGCAGAAAAAGAACGCCAGGCCCAAGATCAAAGTGGAATACGTGGGCGACGTGAAGAAGATCACCGACGGCGATCATGTGATTGAGCTGCATCACGTCATGAACAGCACCCACAGCAATGCCAATCTGATCGCATACTTGCCGAAGCAGAAAATCCTGGTGGAGGCCGATGAGTACAACGTTCTGGGCAATCCGGCGCCGACTACGCCGGCGGCAAATCCGAATCAGTATCAGATTAACTTGCTGGCCAACATCGAGCGCCTGAAGCTGGACGTGGATCGCATCGTCCCCATTCATCTTCCGACCCCGGCGACGCGTAAGGTTACGCTGACGGAACTGAAGCTCGCGGCCGGCAAGTCGTAAAGAGTCCGCTGTTCGAAGACGGTGGTCTACCGCGTTAGAAATGGCCACCGCGGGGCAAGGTGGTATTGGTACTTCACCATAATCACCACCATCACGATGACCGCCGCGGCGACCAGCGCCAGCACCCAGTACAGGAAGATCCGCCACGGGAACCGGCGGTTCTCTCGCCGCATCACCAGCATGTAGCTGGCGAACACGCCCAGGAAATACAGCAGGATCATGGGCACCGCGAACATCGTCAGATTGAAGACGTCCGGAGTCGGCGTGATCACCGCGGCCAGAATCACGATGGCCAGAATCGCGTAGCGCGAATGCCGCAGCAGGAAACTGGGCGACGCTACCCGTATCAGCGTCAGGAAAAAGATCAGCACGGGCAGCTCGAACACGATCGAGATGCCCAGCATGACGTTCACGAACAAGTCGAAATACTTGTCGATTGAGATCAGCGGGGTGACGCCTCCCGTTGCCCCGATGTTGAACAGGAATTCCAGGGCGAACCGGAATGCGACGAAGTACGCGAACACGCCTCCGGCCAGGAATAATCCGGCCGTGCACACGATGAAGGGCACAGCCCACTTGCGCTCCCGAGGATACAGGCCCGGCGAGATGAACGCCCACACCTGGTAAATCAGCCACGGCGCCGCAAGAAACAGGGACGCTACCAGCGGCGCCCACATATAGATGATGGAGAACTGCTCCATCGGGTCGATGGCGATAAACCCGCCTCTCTTGCTATGGTCGAAGGCTGCCTGACCCGGCGCCCGAATGTAATCCCACAACGGGTTGGCGAAAATCAAAGCGGCCAGGAACGCGACGCCAAAGCCCACCAGGATCCGGATCAGGCGGGAGCGCAACTCCTCCAGATGCTCCATGAAGGACATGCGCAGCATGCCTGAATCTTCATCGTCTTCGTCATCTCCAGGCGGAGGAGGCGGCGGAGTTCTGGTTCCGCCGCCCGAAGCCAGCGCGCGCGGCATCGGCGGATCGATATCCGGATGCAACGCGCTCTCCGGATCGTCCGGATACACTACGTGCGGAGTATTGTCAGGAGGCAGTTCTCCGCCGTTGTGCTGGTCATCCATGCGAATAACGCGTTTCTACTTAGCCTAACTGCTCTAGCTGTGTAGGGGTTGCTCGGTTCGTGGCACAGTGCCCTCCAACGCCGGAACGGGTTCCGGTGGGGATGACACGGCCTCTTCGACGGCCCCATTGGATTCGACGCCTGAAACTGCAGAAGCGTCTACGGTGGATGGTTCGGTAGCGGTTGAGTTGGGTGTTTCCGAGGAAGCCGGGGTCTGGGGGCTGGTGATCAAGTGATCCCCATTGTGAGGTTCCAGCGGATTCCAAGCGGTTTCCGCCGGCGGCAGGCTATGAACTTCGTGATCGGGATCGTAATTGATCGCCCGATTGAAGATGTCGCCCGCCGTTACCTGTGCGACCTGGCTCATGGACTGACTTTCCCGCTCCAGAGTTTGCATTTCGCGCTCGAACGTGGCTTTGAGGTCGTTCGAGGCGCGACGGAATTCGGTGATCGCTTTTCCGATCGTCCGCCCCAGTTCTGGAAGCTTCTTGGGCCCAAACAGTACTAGGGCTATGACGAAGATGACGATCATCTCTTGTACGCCAACCGTACCCATCGTCGAGAGCCCTCCCTGCGGTCATCATAACATGGGGTCTCCTAGCGGCTTCCTTTCGAGCCCGCCAGCAGGCTGGTGGCGGTTATAGAATA
>DATIRX010000508.1:0-11084 GCA_035469225.1 Bryobacteraceae bacterium | reverse complement strand
CAACGGCCAGGGCGCCATTCGCAGCCTCGCGCTATATCAGGACAAGGTGTATCTCACCACCACGGATGTCCGGCTGCTGGCGCTCGAGGCGCGTACCGGTAAAATCGCGTGGGAAACCCGCATCGCCGATCCCGCAAAAGGATACGCCAGCACCAGCGGGCCTCTGATCGTCCAGGGCAAAGTGATTCAGGGCATGGGCGGCTGCGACCGCTACAAGGACACCGGCTGTTTCATCAGCGCCTATGACGCGCAGACCGGCAAGCAGGTCTGGAAGTTCGAGACGGTGGCGCGCGAGGGAACTCCCGGCGGCGATACCTGGGGCAAGCTGCCCAACCTGCTGCGCGCCGGCGGCGACACCTGGATCACCGGCAGCTACGATCCGGTGCTCAATCTCCTCTATTGGGGCGTGGCCCAGGCCAAGCCGTGGATGCGCTCCATCCGCAACACCAATGACAAGGCGCTCTACACCACGTCGACGCTGGCGCTCCGGCCGGCCGATGGATCGCTGGCCTGGTATTTCCAGCACGTCCCCGGCGAATCGCTGGACCTGGATACGGTCTACGAACGCGTGTTAGTGGATGCCGGCGGGCAGACTCTGGTGTTCACCATCGGCAAGGACGGCATCCTGTGGAAGCTGGATCGCAAGACCGGCAAGTTCCTCGACTACAAGGAAACCGTCTACCAGAACGTTTTCGATAATATCGACAAGAAAACCGGTGAAGTGCATTATCGCAACGATATCGTCGAGCAGCGCCCGGAGACCTGGGTCTCGTCGTGTCCCTCCACCGAGGGCGGCCACAACTGGCAAGCCATGAGTTATCACCCCGGCACCGCCCAGCTTATTATTCCTCTCAGCCAGGCGTGCATGGAAATGTTCGGGCGCACCACGGATTATAAGGAAGGCTCGGGCGGCACCTCCGCCAACCGGCGCTTCTTTGAGATGCCCGGGACGGACGGCAACGTCGGAAAGCTGGCTGCGTACGATGTAAATACGATGCAGGAAAAATGGAAGATCACCCAGCGCGCGCCGTTTCTTACGGCCGTATTGTCCACCGCGGGCGGCGTGGCCTTCGTGGGCGATCTCGACCGCGTCTTCCGCGCAGTGGACGTCAGGACCGGTGCGGAATTATGGAGAACTCGTCTGCCTGTCTCGGTACAGGGTTTCCCGGTTTCGTTTACAGCGGGCGGCAGGCAATATATCGCCGTCACCACCGGGTTGGGAGGCGGTAGCCCGCGCCAGGTCCCCGCCGTGGTGGCTCCGGACGTCCACCATCCCGCAAATGGAAACGCGCTGTACGTCTTCGCCCTGCCTGACAAGAAATAATCAAGAACGCCGGTGCGGCCAGCGAAACAAGGAACGGCTCTCTGCGGCCGGCTCCTCCTCCAGCAGGAACGGCAGTTTTTGAAGAAACGCCGCGAGCTTGGAGGAGCGCTCCTGGCGCGGTGCGGTGACAATGGCGCTCACGTGATCCCAATGCCGGCCCAGCGTGGTACAAAATCTCTCTATCTGCTCGGATCGGCAGCCGCGGTTCGCGATGGCCTCATGAACCCTCTCAGGCTGCTCGGCATATTTTTCCAGCCCAAACACGCCGGGAAGATCGTGCAGCGCCTGGTACTTGGTCAGAGCGTTCTCGAACGGCCGGATCACGGGAACTCCATACGCCAGGGCGGTCACGCTCAGATGCAGGCTGACTCCCACCACCGCGGCGGCATTGGCAATCAGCGCAACCGCTTCAGCCGGGTCTGTCCACGATCGCACCGGCGAGGACGTCCCCACGATTTCTCTCAGGATCCCGGCGTCATCGCCCAGCGCCGGAGAAATGGGCAGAAGCACCAAGTCGTATGCCTGGCTCCTGAGCCACACCAGCAGCCGCCGCATGGAATCCGCGTACGGTGTCAGATGCGGCGTAGTCTGAATGACTACATAGGGGCGCGCGACCATCTGCTTCTGCGGATGGAGTTCGCGAATTCCAAAGACCGTGTCCGGAACCAAATGGACCTCCCGGTCGCCGGCCAGCTTCTGAACCGCGCGTTGCGAATCCGTATCGCGAACCGAGATGTACGTGCTTGCCCGAAGTACTTCCCGCAATAGCTCGCATCCCCACGATGGAAGCTCTGGCGATGCTCCCACCGCCGACCAGATGAGCGGCACGTTCGCTTCCAGGGCCAGCATCGCCGGAAAGAGCCAGTATGAAGTGGGGTGATGCATGTCGGGAGAGGGCGGAAAATAGCCGGCGGCGATCTCCTTATCGAACCGGATCAGGTGCCCGCCTCCGATCACCACGGCATCGAAAGTATGCATAACGTCCGGCAGTGTGCGGACAGGCGACACCGAAAAAGGCCACTCCGGCGGAGCCTTCTGGTAATAGGAAAAGCATTCGACTTCGACTCCGGGGATGCGCCTGCCGAGCTCATGCCGCAGGACCGGCGGAAACAGCAAATCCCCGAAGTTCCTGACGTCGAACGTCCCGCACATCGCCACCGCGGGCCGCGCGTTATCGCCGGAATGCGCCAAGAAGTCCGCTCCATCGCGACGATTTGCCGGTATTCATCTGGTAGTCCGATAATTTCGCGCGATCCCCGGGGGGCCACATGGTGCTGACGGCGCCGGGCGAATGGAAAATCACGTTCAAGCTTCGGCGCGAAAGCCGGCAGCCTTCGGCAATGCGAGCTACGGCATGCCAGGAGTGATCGCTGCGCACCAGGACCGCGGAGTTGCCCACCAGGGGCATGGCTTCCGCGGCGACCGCCGAGGGTTCCGAGGAACTCAGAATCTCCAGATAGCCCCCGTCCGCGCGATTCCATGCCTCATTGAAATACAGGATCTGGGTGACGATCTTCTCCTTCAGATCGACGTGCGGGCCCAGCCAGCAGCTGGGTCCGTAATGAATCGCGTTGACTTCGAGCGGCGCCTCGGAAAGATCCCGCCCCGTAAGCCGCGACATGGCCTGCCGGTAGGCCGGAGACAGAAGGTCGTAGGCCAGTTCCCGCCAGCTCGGGCTGAGACCGTCGACGTGCGAAGGCTCCGCTGCATGCATGTGAATCAGCGACCGCGAAAAATACTCGTAGCCCTTCTCGCCATCGTATCCCGCAACCTTCTTGAACTTGTCGCAAGGGAATGTGGCAGCCAGGTCCGCCGCATAGGCGGATGAAAACAGCTCGTCGACAAACGCCCACTGATAAGGTTCTGTTTTTAGAACCGCTTCTTGGATCCTGGCCAGTTCCAGCACGAACACTCCTTTTCAGATCGCAATAGTTTTAGTGTAGACTGGCCGACGAACGTCACTCCAAGGAGTCTTTCCATGAAAGCTGCCGTAATTGCCGTCCTGTTGACCATACCCGCTCTCAAGGCCCAGACCTATCCCGTCACGCAGGGCAAAACGTACAAGTTTGAAAAAATCGCCGACGGCGTCTATTACGCCACCGGCGGCTTCGGCAGCAACAATGTCGTGATCGTCAATGATCAGGACGTTCTGGTTGTGGATGACGGCACCACGCCGGCCGCCGCGCGCGCCTTCCTCGACGACATCAAGGTGCTGACCAGCAAGCCCGTCCGCTACGTGGTGAATACCCACTTTCACTACGACCATACCGATGGCAACCAGGTCTTCGGCCCTGAAGTGCAGATTATCGCCCACGAGTACGTCCGCACCGCCATCGCGACGTTCGACGTACTCAATCGCGAGCCCTTCATCACGTCCCAGAAAACCGCCGTTCCCGCGAGGATCGACGCGCTGGTCAAGCAGATCGCCGCGGAGAAAGACGCGCAGAAAAAGGCCGCCCTGCAGAAAGACCTGGCCGCGGCTCGTGTCATCCAGGATCAGCTCAAGGAGATCAAGCCCGTTCCACCCAACCTGACGTATTCCTCAAGGCTGGTTCTGCATCGCGGCTCCCGTGAAATCCAGCTCCTGTTCCTGGGACGCGGCCACACTGGAGGCGACACAGTCGTCTTCCTGCCGCGCGAACGCATCGTCTGCACCGGCGACCTGATGGAGAGCCGCCTCGCTTACATGGGCGACGCGTTCTTCGATGAATGGGTGGCCACGCTCGAAGCCCTGAAGAAGCTGGACTTCGCGCTGGTTCTGCCCGGCCATGGCGTCCCCTTCAGCGACAAGGGTCTGATCACGGCCTACCAGAGCTATCTCACCGATGTGACGAAAAAGGTCGCGGATCTGCGGGCTCAGGGAGCGACGCCGGAACAAGCCGCCCAGCGCGTCGACCTCACGTCTCATGCAAAGGAGTTCCCGCAGATCACCGGTCCAGGCGCGGATCTGCGGGGCGTCCGGCGGATCTACGCCTGGATGGATGAGCGCGCAAAAAAGTGAGTCCTTGACTCCGCCGGCCGTCGAGAGTACTTTCAACTGAGTGTGTATATGACGATTCGATTCATCTCTTTGATCTCTGCCGCGTCAGCTATGGCGCTGATTTCGCTTACTCCGGCCGCGGGGCAGTCCGGCGCCCCCAAGGCCGGCGACATCCCGCGCCTGGCGGACGGCAAGCCTGACTTCAACGGAGTCTGGGACCACCCCCGCGTCGGAGACATCACCAAGGACGGGAAGGGATGCGGCAGCCAGAGCCAGGGATGCACCCAAAAGGGCAGCGGCGAGCTTTCGTTTACCGCCGAGGGCCTGGCGCTGTGGAAAGACCAGAACCGTTTCGATTACTCCGCCTATTGCCAACCCTGGGGTTACACGCGGGCCACCCAGACGGAATACCCCATCGAAATCATCCAGACGCCCAAGCGGCTGGCCATACTGTGGGAATCGAATAACGTGTTTCACGTGGTCCCCACCGACGGCCGCGAGCGCCCCAAGGATGTTGAGCCCAGTTGGATGGGATCTTCCATCGGTAAGTACGAGGGAGACACGCTCATCATCGACACCGCCGGCTTCAACGGCAAGACCTGGATTGACACGGCAGAGCATCCCTCCAGCGACGCGCTGCACGTGGTCGAGCGCATCCGCTACATGGATCGCGACCATCTTTCCTACGAGGTCACCTGGGAGGACTCAAAGCTTTACACCAAGCCGATCACCAACTCGAGGACGTTCACCCGCATGAAGCCCGGGCAGGAAATCATGGAGTGGTGGTGCATGGAGAACAACCGGGATCTTCTGGGCGGCCACCTGGTGAGTAAGGGACCTCGTTAAAATCGCGTGGTTATTGCTTGGGGGCCGAGCCGCCCGAGAATAACTCGCGCCCGTCGGGCAGCGTGATCGAGCGGCCGTTCGCCACCGCCTCGCCGCTTTTGGCGCGAAAACCCGTAATATCAACCTCGGTGCCCTCCGGAACCGCGTCCTTTTTCCAGCCCAGCCGGAACAGCGCATTCGGAGGGCCCAGCTCGAAGTGCCAGTTGACGACTTTTCCGTCGGCGCCCTTGACGTCCACGTAGATCCAGGCATGCGGATTCACGAACTCGACCTTGGTCACCGTTCCGTGCACCTTCACCGGCTGGTTGACGTCGAACTCCGCTGCAAAGGCGTGATGCGCCGCGATAGGTATCGCCGCCAGCAGCACGATTGTGACTAGAGTAAGAGCCTTGCGCATCGAGCCTACCTCCTCTGCTCCGGCGGCTTGCCGAAAATGTTCACCAGCGTCTGGCTGCCTTCGGCGCAGGCGAACTCCAGCGACTCGACTCCCTGGGGAACCCTGGTGAAGTAGCCGGCCACTTTCCAGGGTTTGGTGAACAGCACCGGATCGTCGATGGTGACTTCGTAATCGATGGTATTCGCATCGGCGATGGTAAACCGCTCCACCGTGTGCAGCTGATCGCTCAGATACGGAATCTCGCGTGAGTAGGCGATCTTTCCGTTGAAGTTGGTCGTGTCCACGATCAGCGTATTGCCTTCCCAGCGGCCGACGGAATCGCCCATGAACAGCCGGATGTCCGGGCCCAGGTGCGGGCGCCCATCCAGATGAATCACGCGGCTGGTGTGGTTGTAGTCGTACAGAATCACTACTTCGCCGGGAGGCTGCAGGAACTGATAAGGATTGTTGCCATCCTCGCCCTGGAACAATCCGGGCAAAGCGCAGCGCGCATTCAGCTCCACGTGCGCAAGGTCCGCGGCCGGATTCATGTGCAGCAGGAAATCGCGTCGCTTGGCGTCCTGCTCGGGCTTCCACGGAAGGTTGCGGTCCGCCGGCTCGACGATGCCTGTGCGGCGCTGCTGCCGCGCTTGCCCGGAGCGAAGCACCGTCCCGCCCTGGCCGAAGATGCCTGGATACGGCCCCAGTCCGTCGCCGCGATTCGATACCGACAGAGGATTCTTCCCGCTGGGGTCGATGGGATTCTCGGGTGGCTGGGCTTCCAGGCCGACCACTCCGTTGCGCGTGTACATCCCCTGCAGATCGGGCTGGGCTTGCCCGCTGGCCGCTGCCATGGCGGCGAACAAAACGGCCGCTACTCGCGCATCACTTGAAAGGAGCATTCTTGAACTTCTCCTCCTGCTGGTAGAAGACGCACTCGTACTCCAGCAGCCTGGCATTCTTGTCCACTCGGCGGTACAGGGGCATGCTCATCTTCCACGGGCGCGTGAACACCTTGGGATCTTCGATCGTAGCCTGGTAGGAAATATGATCCGCATTCGCCGGCGTGTACCGCTCCACCACATGCAAGGCATCGCTGTGAAAATTGCCGGCGTGATCGAACCACGTCTTGTCGTTGAAGCTGTTCACGTCCACCACCAGCGTGTCTCCGTCCCAGCGCCCGCGCGAATCCCCCATCCAGGTGTCCGGTAACCCATCCGGGTGCGGGCTGCCGTCCAGGGGGATGCTGCGAAGGGCATGCGCGAACTCATACGCGATCGCGATGGTTTTCGGCGTCTGCGCGATCTTGAACGGAAACGGCATGTAGGTGGCGCGCGGCACGCCCGGCAGAAAGCAGTTGGCTTCGGTCGGATCCGCGGTTGCCCGGCTGGCAAAGTTTTCTTTCTTCTTGGCCGCCGCCGGCGGCCGGTAAGGGATCGCGTTCCCCTCCACCACTCCCTGGCCCGGAGGCACGCCCAGCTGCCCGCTGTGATCCTGAATGTCCCACGCCGCCGTGTTCAGCGCCTGCCAGATCCCGTTGAGATCGGGTTTCCCGTCGGCCGTCCGCCGGGCCGTCTGCGCAGTGGCTGCCGTCGAGAGCAGCACTCCGCACGCGAAGATCGACACGGCTCGGCTCATAGGCAAGGGACTACTTGCTGTCTACCTTCACCACCTCGAAGCTCAGACTCTTGGGCACCAGCATCTGGTGCGGGATCTTGGCGGGAACATGAATGACGTCGCCCGCGGCCATTTTCTTGCTGACGCCTCCCTTAATCGACTTGGCGCGAATCTCGCCGGGCGCCGTGGTGCGCGGCTCCACCATGGTTCCGCCCAGAATCAGCGTGCCTTCGCCGGCCTTCACGAAAATCACGTCCACCTGCGTTTCATGGATTTCGGCTTCGCCGTCGGCTTCGCGGCGGATGGCTAGCAGGGAATGATTCCCCCAGTTCGCCACGCGGTCCAAACGGACCTTGTGATCGTCGGGCTTGGCGGCGTCTACGCGGGTTTTGAGGTCGGCGGCGCTGTACTGGGCGAACCCTTCAGGATCGGCGGCGACCAGAAGCACGGCAAACAGCAGCGTCACTGCGAAAAGAACAGGTAAGAGTTTCATACGGAGGATAGTATCACTTCTTGTCGAACAGTTTGTCGTAGTCCTTGGCGGTCTCGCACACGAACTCATCCACCCTCTCGGCCTCGGGCCGGAACGGCAGCGTTCTGGTCGGCAAGACCCACGGGCGGGCAAAAACGTTGGGATCGTCCACCGTCACGTTATATTCCAGCGATCCATTCTCCAGACGGCGGAAACGCTCCACCACGTGCAGGTCTTCGGTGTGCATATACCCGCTGACTTCCGTCTTGTCGTTGAAGCCCACGCTGTCCACCACCAGCGTGTCGCCTTCCCAGTGCGCCACCGAATCCCCCATCCAGGTGGGATCCGGATCCACAGGATGCGCGCGCCCGTCTGTCGGAATAAAGCGGATCGCGTTGGGATACTCGAACACCATCAGGATCAGCTTGGGCGTCTGCACGATCTGGAATGGATACGGTGTTACGAAGGACTGCGGCACGCCTAGCGGCTTGCAATCCGGGCCCAGGGTGGTGTTGCCGCGAATCTCGTTCGGACCTCGCACGATTTTGAATTTCTCGGCGCCGGGCTTCAGAACCGGCGGCTCGGCATTGCGCACGCCGGCGAATCCGTAGACGCCGTTCAAGTCCGGGTGGACGCTGGACGCTTGCGCCGCCGTCTGCGCCGAGGTTCCCGATACGGTCACATTCACCGAACTCTTCAAGCTGGTGTTATTCGGACCCGTCACGTTTAACGTATAGCTGGTGCTGGTGGCCGGAAACACCTGGCGGCTGCCGCGCGCGGTCACGCGCCCCACGCCCGGCTCGATCGTCACGCCGTTGGGATTCTCGGTGGCCCAGATCAGAGTGACCGGCTGCCCGGGCTGGATCGAGGCCGGTTGCGCGGTAAAGCTCACAATGCGCGCGGGAGGCACTACGCGCGGGGTTTGTCCGGCTGCGGGTGGAATCAATGTGGATGAAATCGAGATGCAGGCGGCGAGGATAGTCCGTGGCACACGCATGGTGCTCATTCTACAACTGTGCGTTAACAGTTGCGGCGCCTGCGCCCAACGGGTGGCCAGCGTGCCTCCAGTCTAAACGCTAGGTGCGGCACAGTCCTTCGGGAAGATCTCCGGGCGTTCCATGGGGATGGCGATCATGTTATCGCTGCGAATTTCTCCATTCGCCGCAACCGGCCGCCCTGAGCGGCTGTCGAATGCCAAGAGGCTGTACTCTTGCGAGCGCAAGAACTCGAGTAAATCCGGAACGCTGCTGCCTTGACCTTGCAGGGCTGCCTCGGAAGCCTCGAACAGGACCGTCGGGCGCATCTTGCGCAGCACGCGGCGCGATCCTTCCAAAACCCGGCGCTCCGCTCCCTCTACGTCCAATTTCACAAGGTCCACGCGATCCAGGCCGGCCTCTGCAACGAAACCGTCCAGAGTCTGCACGGAAACGGTTTCTGTCCGTAGCAGTTGCACCTGTTGAATCAGTCTCCCGAGTGTATTGTGACCGGCATGAGCCGAACAGGCGATGTTCAGCTCCGTCTCTCCGGGCGTTTCGGCGAGCGCGGCCTGAACGGCTCGCACATTATCGAGACTGTTGAGCTGGATATTACAGCTTAGCCGGTCAAGCTCGCGTTGACTTGGTTCGAACGAGAATACGCGGCCGGAGGGGCCGACGCAGCGCGCGGCGAACAGCGAATACAGTCCCTCGTTCGCGCCGGCATCCACGAACACCATTCCTTCCTTCAGAACCGAATTGAGAAACGCGAATTCATTCGGCTCGATGCAACCGCCGACGAACAGCGGGCGGCTCAGGTCGTTGCCCAGGTGGACCTGGACCGTGAGTCCTCGGTGCCAGTTCATCCGCAGCGAAGATTCACACTTGCCGAGGTTGTGGAAGTAGGTCCAGATGAAGCGCCGCATGCGCGATTCCATATCCGGGTTGTCCCAATCGGAATCGAACCGCCATCCCGGATACGGCGTCAAAGGCCGCGTATACGTCAGGCTTGCCGCGGCGGCGAGCAGGCCCTTCTCGATCTCCGGACCAGCCTGCGCCAGCCCGCTCCACTCGCTCAGCTCGGGTGCCAGCGCGCGTACAGAGGGAATGACCGCGGCATCCAGATCGATCCTGCTGGCCTGCGGGCCGGCGGGCGCGGTCTCCTTCAGATCGAGGCTGGCCAGACCCCAGTCTGCGTGATTGAACAGCATGGGCGAATCCAGGCGCCGCATCTGCGCGCCCCATTCCAAAACCAGCTCATTGTCCAGAATCGGAATGCCTTTGGCCGCGATGCGTTCAAACAGCAGCTTCTGTCCCTCCGGCGTCCAGCCCGATCCGCTGCCATGCTCGATGTGATAAATCCGCATGGGCTCGGCCAGCACTTCCTCGCGCGCTCCCGCATAGTGCGCGGCAAAGCACAGCACCGAGTCGATGTTCATGGAGAACACGTCGAATTCCGGATAGCCGCGCAAGTCGAACCATCGTTCCCGCGCGATGAGAGTGAAATCTCCGCAACCATTGGTATGCAGAAACTCAGGAGCGCGCACTGGTTCCACAACTTCCAGCGTGGCGCTGGCCATCGGAGGGGCCACCTCCCGCTTCCGGCCCAAGATCATGCCCGTCAGCCCGCGGTGCTCCACGTAGGCCTTCAGCAATCTCCGCAAACGCGGCGAGACCGGAATCGTAACTGGAACCAGAGGTCCGCCATCGGCTAGTTTGGCGATCAAATACTGCAGGCTGCGCCAGGCGGTGAGAGCCTTCTCCGTTCGAGGCGGCCCCTCCACCACTACCGGAGCGGCGCCAACGCCGGTATCCCATTCCAGCCCGAAGACGCGAAAGCACAAAGTGCGCGGATTCGAGGTCACTGTCGCGAACGTGCCGGATGCTCGAAACCACAGACTCTCCGGCAGAGTCGGCAGAGAAAGACGCAGGCGAGTGCGGGATTCGATGGTGACGCGTGCCAGGTCGCCGCCGGCCCCGCTTACGATGCGCAGATCCAGGGGACGTCCGCCGGTCGCGGGTCCCGGTTCCAGATCCACCACCAGTGCGGCACCCTGCGGCGGTTGTTTCAGCAGAATCTCTGCGCTTCCCTGCGCCCAGCGGAAGCACCCCACGGGTCCGAACTGTTCGGGTGAGAACCAGCCCTCTCCCGGCAGAATTCCGGATTCGACGGTAGCCACATCGTTAGCGCTCATGACGGGGCCGCCGTCCGGCGCGACTTGGAACGTGCCTTCGCGCCGATTTACCCGAATCAGGTGATTGCGGCAATACGCCAGCTGCTCTCCGATGGGCGCGCCGGCCGGGACGTCGCTCATCGCATCGTGACGATCGATACGATACATGCGGTTTTCGCTGAGCTGTTGGCGGCCCAGGAACGCAGCCAGCTCGTCCGAAAACAGGATGTCGATATTGGTCGCCAGAATGAACCGGCCGCGCGCCCGCCGGATGCCCACGTTCTTCGCGATCATCTGGTACAGCGCCAGGTTCTCCGCGTG
>DATIRX010000507.1:0-6157 GCA_035469225.1 Bryobacteraceae bacterium | reverse complement strand
TCCCCCGCAGGTGACGCTGGCATCCGCGGTAGAAAGAAATAGCTTGCCCGGCGATTTGATGCCCGGACCGGCCAAACCGCAGGGGCGTGCCTTCGTGCCGCCGGCGGAGGTTTTCCGGGGCAGCGGCCTAGTATTACTGTGTTAAAAAGAAACAATTTAATGTAGAATTGTTTTCGTGGGATCACGCCTCTCTTCACCAGGCCCACAACAGAGGCGCTTCGCGGCATATATTGAGGGCCTGGCAAACGCCGCGGGGCACGCCGATCGGCACACGCCTTTGAAGAACTACTGCACCGGATTGTTATTGCCGGGGGAGCGGAAGAGTGTTGAGCCGATGGCGGCGCGCTTGGCTCCGCACGACGTTCGTCGCATGCACCAGTCGCTCCATCACTTGGTGGCGGACGCCCCCTGGAACGACGAAGAGATGCTGGCGCAGGTGCGGCGGGAAGTGTTGCCGGCCATGCAGAAACACGATCCCGTGGTCGCGTGGATCATAGATGATACAGCGTTTCCGAAACAGGGAAAGCATTCAGTGGGGGTTGCCCGCCAGTACTGTGGCGAGTTGGGCAAGTCGGATAACTGTCAGGCGGCAGTGAGTTTGTCGGTGAGCACATGGAATTCCAGTTTGCCGGTCGCGTGGCGGTTATATCTGCCGGAGGTGTGGTGCGAGGATGCCGAACGCTGCCGACGAGCGGGCGTTCCGGAAGAAATTCGGTTTCAAACCAAACCGGAGATTGCCCTGGAGCAGATTCGGCGAGCGATGGAGCAAGGGGCTCCCGTGGGCGTGATACTGGCGGATGCGGGGTATGGGAAGGGAACACAATTCCGCACTGCCCTCACCCAACTCGGACTGCAGTACGCAGTGGGCATTGAGTCTAACGTCACCGTCTGGGAACCGGGACAACAACCGTTGCCGGCGCCAGCACGAAAACCAGGTCGTGGTGCGCCCCCCAAGCGTCTGCAGCGCAATGCAGAACATCAGCCCATTTCGGTGAAGCAGTTGGCCCTCGGCTTGCCCTCCTCGGCATGGAAAGAAATCGGGTGGCGCCAGGGGAGTGAAGGAACTTTACGCTCTCGATTCGCCGCAGTTCGTGTGCGTCCTGCGCATCGCGACTACAAGCGCACCGAGCCTTATCCGGAAGAATGGCTTTTGATCGAATGGCCGAAGAAAGAATCAGAGCCCACGAAATACTGGCTATCCACTCTGCCGGCGAAGACCTCACTGAAGTCTCTGGTGAAGATCACCAAACACCGTTGGATCATCGAACGCGACTACGAGGAACTCAAGCAGGAGTTGGGATTAGGCCACTATGAAGGACGGGGTTGGCGCGGCTTTCACCATCACGCCACCTTTTGTATTGCCGCATATGGGTTCCTGGTTGCCGAGCGGAACCGTTTTTCCCCCTCAGCCCGCGCCGGCCATGTTGGACTATCAGCCCCGGAGCCGCCGCCGGACTTCCGCCCTCGCGGGTCGCCGCGTCCGCCCCGAACGGCATAATCCTCAATCGATCGCCACATTGCGGATTGCCATGGCTCGCCAACTTCTCGAGCAGTTGCCTCACTGTCCCTTCTGTGGGGCCAAACCGACCTGATCCTCGACGTCAATATCAGCTTCGATCACACAAGATGCAGGGCGCGAATGATTGGGCGCCGTGCTCCACGCGTCCTCTCGTAACTTTACCCGGCTGAACTTCTCCAGCGCTGTGCAACGCCAATTTGCCGGCGACCCCGGTGCTTCCAGTCCGCTTTCGCTTTCTCCACCATACTGGTAACACAGCACCCGAAACTCGCCCCCTCTATTTCGGCCCAATCGATGGGGACAAAACAACCGAGGCAACCCTTTATAGACGAATCTGTCAGAACTCGGTTTTGAATAGTGGGGCGAGCGGGTCGAATTCGCCAGCGGTTCCGGAGTTCCTCATACGGTCAGACAGAACTGATCTTGCAACCGAAAGTATTTCCCTATGAACAGCTGCCGCCGCCTGCCAAGCGATACAGCTTGCCCCATCTTCTGCCGCGGCCGAAAATAATTCCGCACCTCGTCGTACACGCGACAGAATGCGGCAGCCGTTTTCAGCGCCTTGAACCCCAACGTCGGGTAGTAGCGCTGCTTGATGCCGCGATGATCTTGCTCGATCGGGTTGCCCACACAAGGAATGATGCGGTGCTCCACGCGCTTTCCCAGCGTCTCCTCGATCGCCCGCGGGTAGGGTGTGTGCCCATCCGTGACGACCCGTTTCGGCTTCCATCCCGCTACCGAACGGGCGCTCTCAAAGAAGGCTTTCGCCGCTGCCATATCGCGACGCTCGCTCAGCATGGCGTCGATCAGTTGCCCATCGCTGTCGATGGCACGGTACAGGTAGGCCCATTGCCCCTTCACCGCCACATATGTTTCATCTACATACCAGCAACGCCCGGCACGCTTGCGTCGTTTGCGGCGTAAATGCTCTGCCAGCATGGGCCCAAACCGAACCTCCCAATCGCGAACCGTCTCATGGGTGAAGGAAAAGCCTCTCAGCAGAAACATCTCCGCCAAATCCCGCAAGCTCAACTTGTACCGCAGGCGCCACAGCACCACCTGAAACATAATGTCGGTGGGCACTTCCAGGAAATTGAACGGTGTTCCAGTTCGCTCATTGAAGGTCCGCTCGCAGTGCCCACACCAGAACCGCAAATAGCCCAGGCTGGTAGACCTGGGCAGCATGACTGTTTCCGGAAATGTGCAGTGAGGGCAGTTCATTGGTTCAATCCAGCCTACCAAGCCAGTCAAGCCCCTCAAATTGAGTTCTGACAGATTCACACTGAATACGTCGCTTTTCAGAAAACGAGGAAGGCCCCTCCGTGCCTACAATCGTGAGACACCTACCCCACCCGTAATTACTGTCGAGGGCGGGGAAGGAAATGAGAGATGGGCAAGACCAACGTGAAGAGGATGGATGTTCCGGTGCCGGAACTGGTGGCTGAGGAGAGCAGCGGAAGTGAGCGGAGCGAGGTGAGGGCAACGACGGCGAACCCCGGTACGGGAGGGCTCCAGCAGGCGGAGGGGCGGCGGCCGGCAGGGCCGGACCCGGAGGTGGCGGCCAAGGCGACGCGGCGATTTTTCACCGCCGCATACAAACAGCGCATCTTGCGCGAAGTGGATCTGAGTAGGGACGAAAGTGCCATTGGCGCTTTATTGCGCCGGGAAGGCTTGTACTCGTCACACCTGACGACTTGGCGGCGGCAGCGGGAGCAGGCAGTGCGAGCGGCGTTGGCTCCCCATAAGCGAGGGCCCAAGCCGACACGGAATCCGTTGGCGGAGGAGGTCGAGAAGCTGCGGCGAGAGAACACTCGGCTGGTGCAGCAATTGGAGAAGGCCGAGATCATCATCGACGTTCAAAAAAAAGTTTCCTCCCTGCTGGGGATTCGGCTGAAGAACAGCGACAGCGGCGAGAACAACTCGTGAGCGCGGTCGAGCAGATGGCGCCGGCAGTGGGTCGGGCGGCAGCCTGCCGGGCTTTGGATGTGCCGCGGGCTGGGCTGTATCGCCAGCTCCAAGAGGCGACCGAAGCCGGTGTGCGCATGGCCCGCCCGAGTCCGGCACGTGCTCTGGATGCCGCGGAACGAAGAGCGGTGCTGGAGTTGCTGCGCTCGGAGCGATTCGTGGACCGGGCTCCGAGTGAGATGTACGCGACGCTGCTGGACGAAGGGACCTATCTGTGCTCGATCCGCACGATGTACCGCATCCTGGAGGAAAACGGGGAGGTGCGGGAACGGCGGGATCAGTTGCGGCACCCGCAGTATCAGAAGCCGGAGTTGCTGGCCCGGGGAGCCAACCAGGTGTGGAGTTGGGACATCACCAAGCTACTGGGGCCGGTGAAGTGGACGTATTTCTATCTGTACGTGATTCTGGATATCTTCAGCCGGTATGTAGTGGGCTGGATGGTGGCACCGCGGGAGAGCGCGGAGTTGGCCAAGCGGCTGATCGCGGAAACGAGCAGCAAGCAGAACATTGCTCCTGAACAACTGACGATCCATGCGGACCGGGGCACATCGATGACCTCCAAGCCGGTGGCCTTGCTGCTGGCGGATCTGGGGATCACCAAGACGCATAGTCGGCCGCACGTGTCGGATGACAATCCATATTCAGAGAGCCAGTTCAAGACGCTGAAGTACCGGCCGGAGTTTCCGGAGCGCTTTGGGTGCATCGAGGATGGGCGAGCATTTTGTCAGAGGTTTTTCACCTGGTACAACCGGGAGCACCATCACACGGGGATAGGTCTGCTGACCCCGGAGATGGTGCATTACGGGCTGGCGCAAGCGATCATCGGGGAGCGGCAGCAGGTGCTGGATGCGGCCTATGCACGGCGGCCGGAGCGTTTCGTGCAACAGCCGCCCCGAGCGCCGGAGTTGCCGGAAGCGGTATGGATCAACCCGCCGGCGAAGACGGCGGCAGCGAAAGGAGGAGAGCCGATATAGACTGAAAGCGGACCGGACGAAGGATAAGGCACTGCTGGGAAGCAACCTGAGCGTCGCTCCGGTGGCCGAGAAGGTCGGGGGAGGGATCGCCTTCCCCCACCGTCATACATTGCGGGTGGGGTCTGGGGGGTGGCCCCCAGAGGCCCCAGGGCCCGGCGCCTATCTTGGCACGTAAGCGTTAAATCCTGGGGTCGCAGGGGCCAAGCCCCCGGTATCCCACGCGTCCGCTACAGCCTCAGGCAAGTGAACTTGTTCGACACTAAATAATCCGGGTGGGTGTCTCAAAGTCGTTGACAAGTTCCGCGCGGCGAAAGCGAACGGCGCCGAGACAGCACGAGTGACCGATCAGCACCAGAGACGCTAGTAGCGCCCGCGGGGCAGGCAGTCACGCGAGACCGGTTTGCAGAGAACGCCTTGATCATCGCAGGCGCGCCGGGCCGGCCCAGGGCGAATTGCGCGGACGTGTAGCCGCTAATGCAACGCGTTTAAGCGGATTGTGAGCGCCGGCCCCGTCACTCCCAGCAACCGTTGCGGCTAAATAACGAAGCCGGCCGGTCGGTCGCCCCTGGAGGACCAGGGCAGGCCCGGCGCACGGCGGAGCGAGCAGCGCCGGATGCACGAAGGACGCCGGTAGCCGACGGAGATCGCGGAGGTATAACGGAACGCTGCGCTTTCCTGACTCTCCGAACCTCGCCCGAAGTCAATAGACGTTGTTTTAGGAGTGGGGTGACATCGCGGGGTTGACTTCCTCGGACGCAGCTCTGGCCAACTTCCGAGTAACCCGACGATCATGGAGGTGCAGTGTGTCGGTCTACCCTTCGCCGTCTTCGCTCCCATCCCATGTTTATCGATGCGTTAAAGAAGCAATTCCGGAGTTGTTCGCCGAGTACAAGCCGAAGAAATAGGCATCAACGTTCTTCGTGGCACGTGCCACAGTCATTGCGGGCCTTCGCCGCGGTATGACACGCCATGCAGGAACGCATATCGTTCGCCACCTCTTTGGTGATGACGTCGCGCTCGCGAACCGGTCCATGGCAGGTTTCGCAGGCTGCGCCTGCTTCGGTGTGCACACGATGGCTGAAGTAAACGAAAGGCGGGAGGCGGTAGACGCGGACCCAGGGAATCGGCTTCTTCTCCTTGGCGGCGGCGGCGAGCTTCTGAATGTGCGGACTATCGGCCTTGATGGCCTGGTGACAGGTCATGCAAAAACTCTCCGCCGGATACCCCATGAGCTCACCCGGTTCGGGGTTCTTGTGACACAAGGTGCACTTGAGTCCAAGGGCCAGGTGTGTTTTGTGGCTGTAGGGAAGTGGCTGCTGCTGGCCATACAATCCAGCGGCCAGCAGCAACAGGCCGGCAAGTCGAAGGATCACTGTCGTCACTTCGGCGTCACGTGAATCAGCGCGCCGGGGTTGGCGTCTTCGAGCATCCACAAGGAGCCGTCGGGGGCTTGTTCCACATCCCGGATTCGTTTGCCGATATCCCAGCGCTCGGCGGCCTTGGCTCCGCCTTTGCCGTCAAATAGGATGCGGACGAGCGCATGGCTCCCGAGGCCGCTGACGAAGCCGCTGCCGTCCCACTGGGGGAAGGTCTTGTTTCCGCGGTAAAACATCAGGTTGCCGGGCGCGATTACCGGCACCCAGTAGAGCACGGGCTTGGCGAACTCGGGCCGGGTGTCGTGACTGGGGATGGGGACCTC
>DATIRX010000506.1:0-2409 GCA_035469225.1 Bryobacteraceae bacterium | reverse complement strand
ATCGCAGCCGCCGACGTCCCCAAGCTCAAGCTGAAGTGGGCGTTCGGATTCCCCGGCGCCAAATCCGTCTACGCCCAGCCGTCGGTTGCAGCCGGGCGCGTTTTCGTGGGCGTGGATACGGGCGCGGTCTATTCACTGGATGCCACGACGGGTTGCGTGTACTGGTTGTTCCAGGCTGAGGCCGGGATGCGCAGCGCTGTCAGCATCGAGCGCGCGGGCACCAAGTACGCAGCGTACCTCGGCGACTCCAAGGCCAATGTGTACGCGCTGGATGCCGCCACCGGCCAGCAGATCTGGAAGGTTCACGTCGACGAACACGCGTCGGCCAAGATCACCGGCGCCCCCAAGGTCTTCGAGGGACGCGTCTACGTCCCGGTGGCTTCCGGCGAAGAGGGCGCGGGTCCCAACCGCAATTACGCCTGCTGCACATTTCGCGGCAGCGTAGTCGCACTGGATGCCGCGACCGGCAAGCAGATCTGGAAGACTTACACCATTGCCGAAGAGCCGAAGCCGGTCGGGAAGAACACCAACGGCGTCCAGCGCTTCGCTCCGGCGGGAGGCGGCGTATGGAACTCCCCCACCATCGATCCGGCCCGCCATGCGCTCTATATCGGCACCGGCGACGCCTACACGCTGCCCGCGCCCAACACCACCGACGCCATCATCGCCATGGATCTGAACAACGGCAAGATCCTGTGGTCGGTTCAGGACAGCGGAAACGACGCGTGGCTGGCTGGATGCAACGGAGCGACGCCCCCTGAAAATTGTCCCAAGGAGTTAGGCCCGGATCACGATTTCGGCGCGCCACCGATTCTGAAGACTCTACCCAGCGGGCGGACCATGCTGGTGGCGGGACAAAAAAGCGGCAACGTCTGGGCGCACGATCCTGACAACCAGGGCGCAGTGATCTGGAAAACCGCGCTGGTGAACAACACCAGCGAGTTCGGCGGGAAAATCGTCTGGGGCGGCGCGGTGGACGATCAGAACGCCTATTTTGGCCTGGGTCCCGGAGGGATCGCCGCGGTGCAACTCCGGGACGGGGAGCGGAAATGGTTCACCCAGCCGGAACTCGCCCCAGCGATGGCGCAACATCCAGGACATGAGGGCCCCCTGACTGCCATCCCCGGTATCGTGTTTTCAGGCGGTTGGGACGGGATGTTGCGGGCCCTGTCCGCCTCCGACGGCAAAATCATCTGGCAGTACAACACGGTGCAGGAATTCAAGACCGTCAATGGCACCGCCGCCAAAGGCGGCTCCATGGGCGCCGCAGGGCCGGTGGTGGCAGGAGGGATCCTATTCGTTCCTTCCGGTTACGTGGGTGTCCGGAACGGAATCCCCGGTAATGTGTTGCTGGCATTCTCGATCGAGTAAGAACCCGCAGCGCCGCGACAGTGATGGAGCGGAATCGGTTACTGCAGCGGCTTCCCGTCCAGCACGAACGTCATTAGCTTGGGGAAAACGGTCTGGGCCGTCGTTGGCGGCGGTGGCGCGCCCGGCTCGGCGCTGCGAGCCACCACGATTCCCTGGCCGCCCATTAACGCGATATATTGTTTCCCGTCCAACTGGTAAGTGATCGGAGGACCCATGCCGCCGCGAAGCCCTGTCTGGATGTCCAGCAGCTTTTCGCCTTTGTCCGCGGTATAGGCCACCAGGCGCCCGTCGGGAATCACCTGGATCACCAGATTGCCCGCGGTCGTCACCGTTCCGCCGCCAATCGATCCGCCGCCGGTGTTGCGCCAGCGTTCCTTCTGCGCCACCGGGTCCCAGGCCACCAACACATTGGTTTGACCCGCCGGAGGAGCCTCGGGACCGATGGCAGGTGGAGCAGGAAGTGTCGGCGGAGGAGGCGGAGCAACACCTTGGCCGTTGGCCGGAGGAGCCCCGCGCTTCACTCCAATATTGCTGCGGCCGGGCTTGAACTCGAACGCGGGATCGATCGCGAAATTGGAGCTGCTCACCATGGAAGTCGGGATATACACCAACCCGGTGGTGGGATTGAACGACATCGGCGACCAGTTGTGCGCGCCGCCCGGGCCGGGCGAAATCTGAATGGTCTCGGCGCCGTAGTGTGCTTCAGGATTGACGAAGGGGCGTCCGGTACGTTCATCCAGTCCCCGGGCCCAAGTGACCTTTGCAAACGGCTGGCCGGAGATGAACTGGCCGGAGACGCGGTCGATGACGTAGTAGAACCCGTCTTTGTTGGCCTGCATCAGGACTTTACGCTGCTGGCCCCGGATGGTCACATCCGCCAGCAGCAATTGCTGGACACTGTCGTAATCCCAGGAATCGCCGGGCACCACCTGGAAATACCATTTGAGCTCGCCGGTATCGGGTTTCACGGCGAGAATCGAAGCCAGGTAGAGATTCTCCTTGCCCTTGGACTTGCGCAACTCTTCGGGCCAGGGGCCG
>DATIRX010000505.1:0-2648 GCA_035469225.1 Bryobacteraceae bacterium | reverse complement strand
TTATTCGGGCTTTGCGTGCCGGCATCGGTGAACGGCAAGCCGGCGTTCAGGGCTTCGTTCACGAAATAATCGTAGGCACTGCCGTGGTATTGATTGGTGCCCGACCTCATGGTGTAGTTGATGGAGCCGCCGCCCACCTGGCCGAACTCCGCGGCAAAATTACTGGTCTGGACATTTACCTCCTGGATGGCATCCACGCTCGCGCCCTGGCTGTAGGACTGTATGGCTTTCCAGATGTTTCCGGTAGCCTCCTGGCCTTCGATGCGGATGGACTCACTGTTGCTCGGCAGCCCGTTCACCACCATCGCATTGTCGTTGGAGAAATTCACGCCGGGGAGCAGCGTGATGGACTGCAAGGGGTTCCGGATTGCGCCCATTCCGGTGGCGCCAAACATGCTCCCGCCCGCTATGGTGAGCACGGGAAGGTCATTCACATCTTTTATTTCGACCAGATGGCTCACCTCCGCGCTCTCCGTTTTCAGTAAGGGCGCCAAATCGGATATGGTCACCGACTCGGTAGCGGCTCCGATTTCGAGCCTCACGTCCTTGCGCGTATCCGTAGCAGTAATCACCTGCACGTTCTGCTGGACATACTTCTTGAATCCAGTGGCGGTCACCGTAATTTCGTAGATGCCCGACGGCACCGGGAGGACGTAGTTTCCCGTTTCAGACGTGCCGCCGCGATAGACCACGCCCGTCTCGGTATTCTTGGTTTCAATTTGAGCGCTCGGAACGACTGCGCCCGCGGGATCGGAAATAGTTCCGGTAATCCTGCCCTGGTTGGATTGCGCAAACAGAGCGGTAACCGTTAAAAATGCGAGCGCTATATACTTCCCCAACATCCTGCGCCCCGCTAGAAAGCCGATATGCATTGGACATCTCCTAGATGTCTTGTGGCAGGTTCCGCTGCTCACCTACAGTCCCGCCGCAAAATTGGGCCAAGGTTACTACGGCAGGAAGCGGACGTCAAGGGTCTTCGGACTGATACTTGTTATCACGATTGTTGATGCGCAAATTGCGGGGCTGCCGACCAGGCGTCAAACTTCGCCCGCATGAGCCTCGGCGACAAACCCCTCGATCTCGAGATCGCCCAGAACGTCCTTTTTCGTGAACATGCGGACTTGGGATAAGCGGCCTTCGCGCACCTTATTCACCCATTCCGGGTCGCCGATAAGGCTGCGGCCGACCGAAATCAAATCGAACTCGCGGTTGTTGAAGCGCCGCAGCAATTCGCCGAGTCCCGCTTCGCCGGTGGACTTGGCTTCCTTGCCGAAGAAGTTGTCCATCACATCCGTATCCAGGCCAACGCTTCCGACGGCAATCACCGGGGCGTCGGTCATAGACTTCGTCCATCCGGCGATGCCCAGATCCGACTCCGGCCATTCGGCAACCCAGAAGTAACGTGCGGAGGCGTGAAACACGTCGACGCCGGCGGCGCGCAGAATCGTCAGCATGGCCTGAAGATCCCGCGGCGTTGGTGTAATGCGCGCGTTGTAATTTACTTCCTTCCATTGAGAGAAACGAAACGAGATCGGAAACTGCTCCCCCACGGCCTGACGTATCGCCTGCACGATCTCCGCGGGAAACCGCACCCGGGCCCGGATATCCTCGCCGCCATAGCCATCGGTGCGCCGGTTCGTCTCCGCCCAAAGGAACTGGTCGAGAAGATAGCCGTGACAGGCATGAACTTCCACGCCCGCCGCGCCGATCTCTTTGGCGGCCAGGGCGCCGCGGACGAAGGCTTCGCGAATGGCATCCAGGTCTTCCGCCGTGGCGGCGCGTCCGTTGGGTTTCCCCTCGTGAACCAGCCCGGAAGGACTTAACGTGGGGAACTGAGAGTAGGGGCCGTCGCCGCCCTCTTTCCGGACTGCTCCCTCATGCCACAGCTGCAGGAACATGCGGCCCCCGGCGCGGTTCACCGCGTCGAAGCAACGCTCCCAAGCGCTCATCGTCGCGTCGTTGATTCGGCAGTAAAACGGCACTTGCGTGGAGGAAGGGTGGTCGACAGCGCACGACTCGGTAATAATCAGTCCCACGCCGCCCTCTACTCGCCGGCGGTAGTATTCAGCCATCCGCGGCTGCGGCACGCCGTTGTCGCACCACTGGCGCTGCATTCCCGGCATGACGAAGCGGTTGGGCAAGGTGATGCCCTTGATCGCAAACGGAGTGAATAGAGGTTCCAGATTTAGATGAGCCATGGCTGTTTCGAAGGTTCGGACACGCGCTGCGCCACAGATATCTTATCAATGCGGGCTCCGATCGAATTTTCCGTGAGCCGTGGAGTCACCCCTACGAGGCATTCCAGTCAAGGCAGGCATCTGGTAAAATCACCCCGTCACCTCGGCTCGCCCACCCAATTCGCAAGGAGCATGGAGAATGAGCAAAATAACGTTGAAAGTGAACGGCGGAACGCATACGTTGGATATCGATCCTTCGACGCCGCTGCTATATATTCTGCGCAATGATCTCGGCCTGCAAGGTCCGCGGTTTGGTTGCGGGCTGGGCCAGTGCGGGGTCTGCACAGTGCTCATCAACGGAGTGGCGACGCGCTCCTGCATCACGCCGACATCCGCGGTGAAAAGCGAGATCACTACACTCGAGGGGCTGGCCAAAAACGGCGTTCTGCACCCCATCCAGCAGGCCTGGAT
>DATIRX010000504.1:0-10967 GCA_035469225.1 Bryobacteraceae bacterium | reverse complement strand
GGCGTTCCACCACGCCCGTCACGGCGCCGGGCGCGATCAGCACCTCCGAAACCCCCTGGCGGAGTGCATCCATGGCTGCTTCGAGCTTGGCCTGCATGCCCCCGGTGGCGACACCTTCACGGATGAGGGAACGGGACTGTTCGCATGTCAAGGTAGGGCAAATCAAACCATTCGCATCGCGGACGCCCTCCACATCGGTCAGAAATAATAGCGACTCCGCGGCAAAGGATGCGGCGCAAGCCACCGCCATTTGATCCGCATTTACGTTATAAACATTTCCGCGGGCGTCTCCTGCGACACAAGCGACCACCGGCAAGTACGCCGCGTCCGTCAGCAGGTCTAAAAGGCGCGCGTCGGAACGCACCGGCTTGCCGACCTGTCCCAGTTCAGGATTTAGCAATTCTGCATCCACCAGCCCTGCATCCAAACCGCTCAGCCCTACCGGGCGGGCTCCGGCGGCCCGAAACGCCGTCACCAGCTCGGCGTTGACGCTTCCGGCGAAGACCTTGAGGACCGCATCGATCACTTCGGGCGTCGTCACGCGAAGTCCGTTCACGAAACGGCTTTCCACGCCCCGCTCAGCCAGGAAGCGCGTCATCTGCTTGCCGCCGCCGTGGACCACCACGGTTCGACGATCCGGCCTTTCCGCCGCGGCGAAAATCTCCCGGGCCAGGCGCTGGCGTGACTCCGGCGCATCGAGCAGCGTGCCGCCCAGCTTGATCAGCAGTTTTTGAGATTTCACGGTTTAGGCTTTACAGGAGCCCGGCGGTTTCGGGATATCCCAGCGCTAGGTTCATGTTCTGGATGGCTTGCCCGGCTGCGCCCTTGCCGAGATTATCGATCACCGAAACCACCACGGTCCGGCGTGTTTCCGGATCGTACTTCCAGCCGATGTCGCAAAAGTTGGTGTGCGCCACGGCATGCAGGTCGGGAACCTGGCCGGGCGAGTACAGCCGCACGAAAGGCTCCGAGGCATAGCGTGTGCGATAGATCTCCAGCAGATCCTGGGCCGAGCCGACCTGGCCGCTGGCGCGGAAATAAATGGTCTCGAGGATGCCGCGCTCGATGGGAATCAATTGCGCGGTGAAGCTGAACTCGCCCTCTTCGAGTCCCGAAGTGCGCAGAACTTCGGGCACATGGCGATGATCCAGAATCGAATAGGCGGAAAAGTTTTCCGTGACTTCGCAGAAGCTGGTCTTGAGCGAAGCTTTCCGGCCCGCGCCGCTTACGCCGCTCTTGGCGTCGCAGACGATGCCCACCTCCCGGGCGATTGCACCGGCTTCGAGCAGCGGCTTGAGCGCCAGGTTGGCGGCCGTGGGATAGCAGCCGGGGTTCGAAATCAGGCGCGCTGCGGCCACCCGGCCGCGGCAGAACTCGGGTAAGCCATAGACCGCTTCGGCCAGCAGGTCCGGGCAGGTATGCGGCTCGTGATACCAGTGTTGATAATTCTGCGCAGTGCCCAGGCGGAACGCCCCGCTCAGGTCGATGACTTTCGCCCCGGCGTCCAGCATCGGCCCGGCCAGCTCCATCGAGACGGATGGAGGCGTAGCGAAGAACACGGCGGCCAATCCGGCCGAGCGTGCGGATTCAGCCGAGCAGGGAAGCCGGCGTGGCCCCTCATGGCTTAGGGGGCGGGGCCGATCGTCGGCCTCACGATGCTCCAGCAGCACCGGCTCGACGTGGGCGTGCCGCGACAGCAGGCTTACCAGCTCCCGGCCGCTATAGCCGTTGAATCCGACAATTCCCACGGGAGCCCGGAACATTTTCTTCAGTATGCCACGTCCGGTTTTACGGACGTTGTTCGCTGACGGACCGGTCGGCCAGCTCGCCGATAATCGGCAGCCGGTAGTCCACGTCGTGGCTGACCTTCATCAGCATGAAGATCCAGGCGCCCACGATGATCAGGTGCAGGATCTGCGAAACGCTCCGGTAGAAGGGGAATCCGACGGTGGAGGCTGGAAACGCCAGCATGGGCGCGATGAGCCACTCGACCATCAGCCAGGCGGCGAACAGGTACAAACCCTGGAAGGCATGAAAGCGGAGCCGTTTTTCGGCTCGGAAGCGGTCGCTGGCCAGGACCGCGATGGCCGCGATCCAGCCCACCCAGGGGATGTAGCACAGCAGCGCGGCGTTGCGATGCGAGATATTGCTCCAGAAATCCTGGACTCGGCCCGCCGTAGAATATCCCCGAGAGGGTCGCCCGGAAGCCGCGCCCGACCCCACGCCCGCCTGCGGCGTCCCGCACTTGGCGCAGAATTTGTCCGAGCCGCCGACCGCCTGCCCGCACTGAACGCAATAAGCCATTTGTCTAAAGTGGCGGCAAAGGGTTCGGGGCCGCTTCACTTCAGGATAACGAACTCTGCCGCCGAACTCCGTTTTGCCGCTTAACCATTAGTTACGATAGCGTTATGCGTGGAGTTCCCACAAGATGCCTCCTAATCCTGCTGGCGGCAGGCGCGGCGCAGGCGGCCAAGACCCTGGACATCTACTTCATCGACACCGAAGGCGGCCAGGCGACCCTGGTGGTGGCCCCCTCGGGGCAGAGTTTGCTGATCGACACGGGATACACGGGCTTTGGAGGCCGCGACACCGTGCGCATCGCCACGGCCGCGAAGGAGGCCGGGGTCAAGCGGATCGACCACCTTCTGATCACCCATTTTCACGACGATCACGTGGGCGGCGTGGCCAACCTGCTGGACCGGCTGCCGGTAGCGAACTATCTGGATCATGGCCCCAGCATCGAAACCAACGGCTACCCGAGTTCTTACGCGGCGGCCTTCGCCAAGGGGCAGCATCAGGTCGTGGCTCCCGGCGACAAGATCGCGATGAAAGATCTGGACGTTACAGTGGTGGCGGCGGGGGGGGAAACCATCAGCCGCAGCGGCGACCGGAATCCGAGCTGCGCCGGCATCGCCGAGCGGCAGACCAACGAAGAGAATACCGAAAATGCGCAATCGGCGGCGGTGGTGATCCAGTTCGGCAAATTCCGCTTCGCCGATCTGGGCGATCTGACATGGAACAAGTCGCTGGCCCTGCTGTGCCCGGAGAATAAGGTCGGCAAGATCGACCTGTTTCTCACGACGCATCACGGCGGGGAATCGTCTAACGCGATCTGGGGGATGGCGCCGCGGGTGGCGATTATGAACAACGGTCCCGCTAAGGGCGGGGATCCTCTGGGATGGAAGACGGTGATGGCGTCGCCGGGGCTGGAGGATCTATGGCAGCTGCATTTCGCGCTGGCCGGCGGCAAGGAGACGAATGTGCCGGACACCTTCATCGCCAACGTGGATGCCAACGATCAGGGCAGGCACTTGAAAGTGTCGGCGCTGGCGGATGGATCGTTTACAGTCACCAATCCGCGCAACAAGTTCAGCAAGACTTACGCGGCGAAGTAGCCGCCATCGCCCGCTCCTACTTCTTCATGTGCGCGGCGCCCTCCCTGATCCCCGAAACCCGCATGATCCTGTCCCTCCCCATTGTGGAGATTGCACCGGAATCCGTATCCTAGGACTTGCTGCTCTCCACCTCGACCTACTTTGTCTTCCTGGTCGGAGTCTTTGTCCTGTATTGGTCGGTGTCGCGCGTTCGCGCGCTGGCGCTGGCCGCCGTTCTGTTCGCCAATTACTTTTTCTATGCCCGCTGGGATTTGCGTTACCTGGCGATCATTCCGTTAGCCTCCACCGCCGATTATTTCATTGGGCTGGGTTTGCAGGCCACGCCCAACCGAGTGCTTCGCAGGCTGCTGGTCGCCGCCAGCATCGCCCTGAACATCGGGCTGATCGCCTTCGCGCGCAACTGGAAGCTTTCGATCACGCTCTCGTTCTACGCTTTCCAGGCCTTGACCTACACCATCGATCTGTACCGCCGTGACAGCCAGGGGACGCGCAGCTACCTGGCGCACCTGGCGGCCGTATCGTTTTTCCCGACCATCCTAGCCGGGCCGATCACCCGCGTTTCCAGCCTGATCGACCAACTCGAGAAGCGTACGCCGCTGGAAGCGAAAGACGGCGGCCGGGCGCTGTTCCTGATCGGCGTGGGCCTGATCAAGAAGCTGATGATCGCGGACTATCTGGCCGGGAACCTGGTCAATCGCGTCTTCGATTTTCCCAATCTCTACACCGGCGCGGAGAACCTGATCGCGGTGTATTCCTACACGCTGCAGCTGTACTACGATTTTTCGGGGTACACCGATATCGCCCTCGGATCGGCACTGCTGCTGGGGATCAAACTGCCCGCGAACTTCAACCGGCCGTACGCCGCGCACAACATTGCCGATTTCTGGCGCCGCTGGCACATCACTTTATCGAACTGGCTGCGCGATTACTTGTACTTTTCCCTGCCGGGATTGCGCTCGAAGTGGAAAATCTTCACGTACCTGAACCTGCTGATCACCATGATCCTGGGCGGGCTGTGGCACGGGCAGAGTTGGAACTTTGTCATCTGGGGCGGCCTGCACGGAGCGGGGCTGGTAGTCGTCCGGCTGTGGCAGATCCGGACCGGGCCGAAGCCGGCTGCCGGCGCGATGTGGCGATTCGTCAGCATCTTCCTGACGGTGCATTACGTGGCATTTGCGTGGATTTTCTTCCGCGCGCCCAATCTGGAGACAGCGACCTCCATCCTGGCCCGGATCGGGTCGGGTACGGTTTCCTTTGCCAATGTTTCCCCGGGACTCTGGGTGATCCTGGCGATCGCGATCGCGGCGCACTACATTCCCAAGAATTGGTATGACGTCAGTGTCGACCTGTATGTCCGCGCCCCGTTTTACGCGCAGGCTGCGGCGATGGCTGCACTCGTGATCGGTCTGCAATACGTGGCGCAGACGGGCGCGGCTCCGTTTATTTACACGAGATTCTGAATGCGCAAGACGACGCTGGCCCTGGCAACCTTCGTGGCACTCATACTACTGCCGCGCGCGGTTCCCGGGCTGAAGAATTATGTGTCGCTCGATCCGCGCGATATCGCCCTGGTCTGGGATCTCCCGATACCGAAAGCCAAAGAGATAGAAACGGAACAGGTCCGTGCCAGCCGCCTGGTAGTCCGCGCGCCTCAGAACCTGATCGACTCCCGCAAGACTCTGAACCACTTTTACGGAGCGCTGCTTAAAGCCGGCGCCGTGCGCGTATTGCATTATGGCGACTCGCCGACCACGGGCGACCTGATCACGGCCGATGCCCGCTCGATGTTCCAGAAGGAGTTTGGCGACGGGGGGACCGGGTTCGTTCTGATCGCCAAACCATGGGCCTGGTATTATCACCGCGGTGTGGATCTGGACGCATCCAAGTGGACCATCGACGTGGCCGGCGATTCGCCCATCAAAGACGGCCTGCACGGGCTCGGCGGGGCGAGCTTTCAGGGCTCGCCTGGGGCAGTGGCGAACTGGACCATCAAGGACGGCCAGCGTACGGCGGAAGTCGCATACCTCGATCAGCCCGAGGGTGGGGCATTTTCCTTTGAAGCCGACGGCATGCCGCTCGGGGTGGTGCAGACGCTGGCCGAGGACCGGCATCCTGCCTGGACGTCCTTCGAGTTGCCCGCCGGATCCAGGAAGTTCACGCTGCGGGTCGAGAGCGGCCGCGTCCGGCTGTACGGGGTGGAATTCAGCAAGAGCAGACCGGGCGTTCTCTACAGCAGCCTGGGTGTGAATGGAGCCAACATCACCCTTCTGAGCCACGCCTTCAATGGAGCGCACTGGGCGGCGCAACTGCATCACTACCGACCCGACCTGGTGGTGCTGGCGTACGGCACCAACGAGAGCGGGTTTCCGAAATTCGTGGATTCCACCTGGGGTGGCGAGCTGAAGGCGGCGGTGAAGCGGCTGCAGGCGGCCCTGCCGGAGACGTCGATCCTGCTGATGAGTCCCATGGACCGGGGCGAGCGCAACGACCGGGGCGAAATCGAGACGATTCAGGCGCTTCCGCGGCTGGTGAAGATCGAGGCGCGGGTGGCCGATGAAACGGGAGTGGCGTTTTTCAACACATTCCAGGCCATGGGCGGCGACGGCACCATGGCGAAATGGTATGCGGCCGAGCCCCGCCTGGTAGGCGCCGATTACATTCATCCTATGCCCGCCGGGGCTAAGATCGTAGGTGAGCTGTTGTACGGAGCCTTGCGGGATGGCTATAACGAATATAAGCTGCGACAATTAGATCGTAGGGAAGGCAGCACCACGAAGTGAAGCGTTCGATCCAAAGATCGATCCACATCTGTATCGCGCTGGTGACCGCGGCGGCCGCGGTAACGGCCGTGCAGCCCTCCAAATCTGCGGCCTCCAAGAAATCCTCGGCCAAAAAGAAATACGTTTCCAGCAGCGGCAAGTCGTCCGCGAGTAAGAAAAAGACTGTGGCAAAGAAGGTGACGAAGAAGATCCTTCCCGCGCGGCCCGCAGTTTCGGCGAAGGCCCGGGCCGCGGCACACGAGGACGTCTATCAATCCGTCGCCAGCCGCGCGGACCTTCCGGTCGAGAATGCCGCGGCGCTGATCCCCTTCTTTGAACAGCTGTATCGCCATCAGCGCGGGGAGGTGGCGGGTCCCTTACGCATCCTGCACTACGGCGATTCGCACACGGCCGCCGACGAATGGACCGGCGACCTGCGCACTCATTTTCAGGAAAAGTTCGGAGACGGCGGCAGCGGATTCTCCCTGGCCGGCCGCCCGTGGAACAGTTACCGCAGGCTGGACGTGCGCTCGGGATCGACCCGAGGGTGGCACAGCGACGGCCTGGTGGGCCGTGCCGGCGACGGAGTGTACGGGCTGGGCGGCGTCAGCATGTCCACGGCCAAGGCGCACGAAGCGATTTATCTGGACGCTAATGCGGCGGAATTCGAACTGTTCTATTACCAGCAGCCCGGCGGCGGCACGCTGCAGATCTACGACAACGGCGTTCCGATGGAGCAGATCTCGACCGACGGCGAACCCGGCCCGGCGTATTACCATCTCGAGTCGGTCCCGGGACAACATCGGGTGGAGGCGGAAACGCTGGATCGCGGCCCGGTCCGTCTGTTCGGCTGGGTGGCGGAAAATACCACCGGCGTGACCTATGAAACCCTGGGGATCAACGGCGCCGAGGCCTCCATTATTCTGAACTGGAACGAAGAAACGCTGCGCTCGAATATCGAGCGGCGCAATCCTGCGCTGATCGTGCTGGCCTATGGAACCAATGAGGCGGGCCGCAAGGACTGGACGCTGGAGAGCTATCGCAACATGTACTCGCAGCTCATCCAACGGCTAAGGATGGATGCTCCGACGGCGACCATCCTGGTGGTGGGACCGGCGGATCGCACGCAAAGGGTCCGCAAGGTCGGCTGGCAGACGATGGAGAAAATCGACGTGATCGCCGAGGCGCAGAGGCAGGCGGCTCTGGCTAACGGGTGTGCGTTCTGGGATACGCAGGCCAAGATGGGCGGCAAGGGGTCCATGCTGACCTGGGTCGCCGCCGGCATGGCCCAGGCCGATCATGTGCATTTCACCGGGCCCGGATACCGGATGCTGGGCGACGCAGTGTTCCGCGACGTGATGAGCCAGTACGATATCTTCCTGCAGGCCCGGGCCGCGATCGTGGCCAACGCATCGCCCTCGCCAGCCTCTTCTCCGGGCCGCCCATGACACGGGATGAGGCCGCGGCATCCGGACAAGCTTTGAGTGGAGAACTGTATTGCCCCCGGTGTCAACAGGAAGTGAAAGATCCGCTGACCTGCGGCGATTGCCTCTCGGTCATCTGCCGCAAGTGTGGATCGCCGCTGGAACAGGTGGACGAACTCGGCATCGGCTGAGCACTTCAGTGGCAGGCGCGCTGGCCGCTTCGGTGCTGCTGGCATCGTGCGCTTCCGAGCCTCCCCCGAAACAATCCGCGGGGACCGCCTACGCCGGACCCTCGGCCGTCAATCTGCGCCAGGACCTGGGCCCGCGCGCGAATACCGTCGGGACGGTTCAGCACGGCGAACGGCTGGATGTGCTGGAGATGCGGCGGCGTTTCGTCCGGGTCCGTACATCCAAGGGCGTGGAAGGCTGGACCGACGCGAACTACCTGCTGAGCCAGCAGCAGGTGAGCGACCTGGACCGGCTGGCGGAATACGCTTCCGCACTTCCTTCGCAAGGCGCCGGCACCACCTACGATTCTCTCAACGTGCACGTTGGACCCAGCCGGCAAGCCCCCAGTTTCATGCAAATCCCCGAAGGCGGCGTGGTGGAGGTGCTGCAGCACCGGGTGAGTCCGCGCACAGCCGTCCTGCCGGCGGCGCCTCCCAAGGCCAAGGCCAAGCAAGTAGCCGCGAAATCCAAGGGCCCATCCTCCAAAACGCCGGCGAAACCCGCAAAGAAGGGCGATGTGCCTCCGCCTGACGCCCCGCCTCCGCCGCCGCTGCCTGCGAACTGGGCGGAATTGTCACGGCCGCGCGCGGCGGATCTGGCAGGCGCTTCCCCGACGGCTTCCGAGCCCGTTGTTGCCGCGGCTCGCCCGCCGGAAGACGACTGGTATCTGGTACGCACGCGCGACCGAAAAGCGGGCTGGGTGCTGGCACGGCAGATTTCGATGTCGATCCCCGATGAGGTGGCGCAATACGCCGAGGGTCGCGTGATCACGGGCTATCTTTCGCTGGGGAAAGACGAGAAGGCAGGCAAAGACAACTGGCTGTGGACCACCCGGGCGGCCGGAGTGCAGGATTATGATTTCGACAGTTTCCGCGTTTTCGTGTGGAGCACGAAACGCAGCCGCTATGAGACGGCCTACATCGAGCGCAACGTGCGGGGCCGCTTCCCCATCCGGGCGGAGAGCGGTCAGGGAGCGGACGGGAGCGCGTTCTCGGTGGTGCTCGAAGACAAGGACGGCCAGCTTTACAAACGCACGTATGCGTTCAGCGGGTATCGCGTGAAGATGATCGCGAAGACTGCATATCAGCCGCCGGCAGCGCCTCCGGAAGTGCGCGCCACACAGTCCTTCGAAGAAGAGCCCGCGCCAGCGGTAGCAAGCTGGAGCGATAAGCTTCGGGACATGCGGAAGCGGTGGTTTAAGCGTTAATCGACTGTAAACAGTCCCATCGCCTGTTTTACTTTCTTAAGCGTGCCGTCCGCGATTCGCTGAGCGTTCTCTGATCCCAACCGCAATGCCTGCGTGATCTCATCCACGGTGATGGCGCGATAGCGCTGCTGGATGGGTTCCAGTCCAGCGACCACGGACTCAGCCACCTGCTTCTTAAAGTCGCCGTAACGCATACCGGAGAAGCGTTCGCGCATTTGGTCGTTCGCCGCTTCGGTGAATGCCTGGTAGATGGCCAGCAAGTTTCGCACTCCCGCGCCGGGGTCGTCGAAATCGACGCCGGGCTTGGAGTCGGTGGTGGCCCGCATGACTTTCTTGCGGATCACATCGGGCGGATCGAGCACGGCAATGGCGTGTCCTGAACCGGGCTCGGACTTGCTCATCTTCTTTTCCGGATCGTCCAGGCCCATGATGCGCGCGCCGACGGTGGGCAGATGCGTCGCCGGCATGGTGAAGGTTTCGCCGTGCTCGGGATAGAGCGAGTTGAAGCGCTGGGCGATGTCGCGCGTCAGCTCGACATGCTGGCGCTGATCCTCCCCGACGGGGACAACGTCTGCCTGGTAGAGGAGAATATCGGCCGCCATCAACACGGGATATTGCAGCAACCCGTCACCGATCGTCTCTTGCGATTGGGACTTGGCCTTGTATTGGGTCATCCGCTCCAGCCAGCCGACCGGAGTAACGCAGGTCAGCAGCCAGGCGAGCTCGGCGTGCTCGGCCACACGGGACTGCAGCACCAGGGACTTCTTGTCGATTCCGATGGCCAGCAGAATGCCCGCCAGTTCCTGGATCTTGCCGTGCAGCTCTTCCGGCTTCTGATAAGCCGTGATGGCATGCAGATCTACAATGCAGTAGATGCTATCGTAGTCATACTGAATCCTGGCCCAGTTCTTCAGGGCCCCCAAGTAATTCCCGATATGTGGACTGCCTGTGGGCTGGATGCCGGATAGAACTCGTTTTTTCATTTCGCAGGGAATTCCTATCGTAAACGATGTCTCAACACGACGTGCATATCGAGAAGTGGGTGTATGGAGGCGAGGGTCTCGCGCGCATGGAGGGGAAAGTTGTGCTGGCGCCCTTCGTCCTGCCCGGCGAGACAGCCCGGATCGATGCAGGCGCCGACGTGCACGCCCGCCTGATGGGAGTGCTCGCGCCGGCGCCCGAGCGGGTGCAGGCGCCCTGTCCTTTGTTCACGATCTGCGGCGGATGCCACTACCAGCATGCGCCGTACGAATTCCAGCTCGCCAGAAAGGTCGAAATCCTGCGCGAGCAGCTCCAGCGCGTCGGAAAGATCAAGTTTGAGGGCGAGATCGGCGTGATCAGCGGGCCGCCGCTGGGTTACCGCAGCCGGGCTCAGTTTCATATCGCCAACGAGAAGATCGGATACCTGGCCCCGAGGTCGCACGACCTGGTGCCGGTGGAGGGCGAGTGTCCGGTATCCTCGCCGCGCCTGAATCAGGCCCTGGCGGAGATGCGCGGCCGGTTGAGCGATCCGCGATTTCCGAAATTCGTGCATGCATTGGAGATCTTCACCAACGAAACGGACGTGCAGATCAATGTGATCGACGCAGAGCGCGCGGTGGCGCGGCGATTCTACGATTGGTGCGAATCGAAGGCGGCTATCGAATACGCGACGGCGTTTGGCACGTTCCGGGTGAGTCCGAAATCGTTCTTTCAGGTCAATCGGTTCCTTGTGGAGAAACTGGTGGAGGCGGCGCTGCCCGACCAGGCCGCCGCGGCCGGTGAAACGGCGCTGGACCTGTACGCCGGCGTGGGATTGTTTGCGCTGCCGCTGGCCCAAAGATTCGGCGCAGTGACCGCGGTCGAGTCCAGCTCGAGCGCCGCGCGGGACCTGGAGTTCAACATCGCGCGCGCGGGAGCCTCCATTCGGGTGGAACAGGCTCGCGTCGAAGACTATCTTGCCCGAGCCGATAAG